>NZ_JADARC010000098.1:0-2042 GCF_016464245.1 Marinobacter sp. bablab_jr003 | reverse complement strand
TGCGTAAACCGCTGAAGGTTGCCACCCATTCCACGTGAAGCCTGCCACCCGGACCGGAGCAAGGCTGCCACCCATCGGAGCGTAGCGACGCGGGGTTTCTCTTCTTACTCCGAAGTCTCAGTGCCCGTCAACTTTGCCTGCTGTTTTCGCATGGATTCGCCCCGCAGATTGATCTTGTAGGCGTTGTGTACGAGCCGGTCCAGGATGGCATCTGCCAGAGTGGCGTCACCGATGATGCCGTGCCATTCCTCGATGGGTAATTGGCTAGTGGCGATGGTGGAGCGCCGGCCATGTCGGTCTTCCAGCACCTCCAGCAAGTCCCGCCGGTTCTCCGCGCTCAGCTTCATCAGCCCCCAGTCATCCAGGATCAGCACGTCGACCTTGGCCAGGCTGGTCAGGAGCTTTGAGTATTGGCCATCGCCCTTGGCGATGGTCAGCTCTCGTAGCAGCCGGGTCAGGCGGACGTACTGGGCGGTGTAACCCTCCCGGCAGGCCTTGTGTGCCAGAGCACAGGCCAACCAGGTTTTCCCGACGCCAGTCGGGCCGGTGATGAGCACGTTCAGGTGTTCCTTCACCCACTGGCAGCTGGCCAGACTCTGGACAAGCCCTTTATCCAGGCCGCGTGAGTTCCGGTAATCAATGTCTTCGAGGATGGCGGCGTGTCGCAGCTTGGCCCGGCGCAGGCGGCTGCTCATGCGTCGGTTGTCCCGTTCCGTCATTTCCCGGTCGACCAGCAGGCCAAGGCGCTCCTCGAAGCTCAGATCGGTAATGTCGGGGGTGGCCGATTGATCCGCCAGGGCGGCGGCCATGCCGGTCAGTTTGAGGGCGTGGAGCTTATCCAGCGTGGGATGTTTCAGCATGTCAGGTTCCTTCAGTGGTAGTAGGCAGGGCCGCGGATGTTGTCGTGTGTGTCGGGTAAGGCCAGTTCTTGTTGCTCTTCCAGGGGCTGCTCATCCAGGCGATGCTTGAGGATGGATTCGATGCTCTTGTATCGGCAACTGCCCAGCATCAGGGCGCGTTGGCAGGCACGTTCTAATCGTGCCTCGCCGTAGCTCTGGCCCAGTCGGAGAATGCCCAGACAGGACCGATAGGCCTGTTGCGGATGCTTTCTTGCCCCCAGCGCGGTACGGATAAGCTTTTCAGTTGCCGGTCCAGTCTTGGCTGCCCAGGCGGTCAGTCGCTCTGGGGTCCACTCGCCGGCTTGGCGATGGGACTCCGGCATGTGAGCGGCGATGGTGCTATGCCGACCCTTCTGATCCGAACGCCGGTGGCTGGCGATCCGGTTGCCCCGGTGGAAGCATTCGATGGTGTTCTGGGTGATCCGGACCTCCACCTCTTTCTTGATCAGGGTGTAGGGCACCGAGTAGTAGTGCCCATCGATGGCCACGTGGTAGTCGATGTGTACCCGGGCTTTTTTCCACTCGGCGTAGACATACGGCTCGGCGGGTAGCGGTTGTAGAACCGGCTGGTCCAGCTGTTTGAAGTGATCAAGCCGGCACCCGGGCAACTTGCGGAAGGGGCGGCTATTGAGCTTCTCCAACAGCTCACGGATGGTGGCGTTGAGCTGCCCCAGGGAGAAGTGCTGACGATGGCGCAGGGCCGCCAGGATCCAGCGCTCAACGATCAATACGCCACCTTCCACCTTGGCCTTGTCACGGGGCTTGCGAACCCGTGTAGGGACAACGGCCACGCCATAATGGCCAGCCATATCCTGATAGGTCGGATTGAGGTCCGGCTCGTAGCGATGGGCCTTGCTGACGCCGGAACGGAGGTTATCCGGAACCACCAGTTCCGGCACGCCGCCCAGGAACTCGAAGGCTCGGATGTGGGAGCCGATCCAGTCCGGCAGGGTCTGGCTCCAGGTGGCCTCGGCGTAGGTGTAATTGGACGCACCCATCACCGCCACAAAGACTTGCGCCTCATGGATCTCACCGGTGGTGCGGTCAATGACGGGCACCGTGTGCCCAGCATAGTCCACGAACAGCTTTTCACCGGCTCGGTGGTCCTGACGCATCACCAGATCCAGCTTGCCCTGCCAGGCC
>NZ_JADARC010000097.1:0-130335 GCF_016464245.1 Marinobacter sp. bablab_jr003 | reverse complement strand
TTCCCAGAACAGGGCAAGAGGATTAGCATTCATAGGGACGGCGGTGAGTCGGTCAGGTTTGTTGTTTTGGCGAACTCAAAACTAACCGGTTTTACCGCCGTCTCCTACTTTTTCACGCTAACCCGCGATGAACCTTTTTTATTCCGTTACTTCAGCTGATCAGAGCAATTCGCCCCGCTGAAGCAACAGTTTCCGCTCATGGGTGAGGCCCTTGAGCAAGCCCCAGGTCATGATCAGCAGGATCACCGTAAACGGCAAGCCCGCACTGATGGCCACGGCCTGAATGGCGCCAAGCGCATCATCACCGCCGCCAAAGATCAGCGCCGCGGCAATGGCACCCTCCATAACCACCCAGAACACGCGCTGTGCAGTGGGTGCATCGGTTTTACCGCCAGCAGTGATGCTGTCGATAACCAGCGAACCGGAATCCGATGAGGTTACGAAGAACACCAGCACCAGGATAATCCCGACGAAGGAGATAATGCCGGTCAGCGGCAGGCCTTCAAACATCTGGAAGGTGGCCAGGGACACTTCAGTCAGCCCGTTCTCTGCCAGCACGCCAACGCCTTGCTGGATCTGCTCCAGCGCGGTGCCGCCAAAGCCGCTCATCCACACGGTAGTGATCACGGTGGGAATAATCAGCACAGCAGTCACAAACTCACGCACGGTACGGCCCTTGGAGACACGGGCAATAAACATACCTACGAACGGTGACCAGGAAATCCACCAGGCCCAGTAGAACACAGTCCAGCCCTGCATCCAGGCGGAATCTTCACGGCCGAACGGGTTGCTCAGGGGCACCACATTGGCCACATAGCTGGAGGACGTTACCCAGATCGTTTCCAGGATGGTCATGGTGGGGCCGGCGAACAGGATGAAGAACAGCAGTACGCCAGCCGTCATCATGTTGATGTTACTCAGCACCTTCACACCGCCGTCCAGGCCGCGGAGAACCGAGACCAGGGCCACTGCGGTAACGCCCACAATGATCGCCATCTGCACGTTGGTTCCGGAACCCAGGCCGAACAGGTAATCCAGGCCGGAGGCTGCCTGCTGGGCACCGAAGCCAAGGGAGGTTGCCAGGCCGAAGATGGTCGCTACAACCGCCAGCACATCAATGATGTGCCCCGGCCAACCCCATACGCGGTCTTTCAGCAACGGGAAGAACGCCGAGCGGATGGTCAGTGGCATGTTCTTGTTAAAGGCGAAGAAGGCCAGGGACAAAGCCACAATGGCGTAGATTGCCCAGGGGTGAAGGCCCCAGTGGTAGATGGTTGAACCCATCGCCAGGTCGCGGGCTGCGGGAGTGTTCGCCTCGACATTGAACGGCGTTTCGTACCAGCCCGTGTAGTAGGCAACCGGCTCGGCGACGGCCCAGAACATCAGGCCGATACCCATACCCGCCGCGAACAGCATGGCAAACCAGGACAAAGTGGTAAATTCCGGCTTGGCATCCTGGCCACCCAGGCGGATTTTGCCCACCGGCATGAAGATCAGCGCCAGGCTGACAATCACGAAGATGTTGGCACTTAGCAGGAAAAACCAGTCAAAACTGGCAATAATTCCCCACTTTGCACCATCGAGCGTTTCCTTGGCCATAGCCGGAAACAGCAGAGTGGCTATAACAAACAGAACTACAATGACTGCTGTTACCGGGAACACCCAGTTATGCAGGTCCAGGCCAAACGGACTGATATTATCCTGGCCTGCGACGTAGTCCGTCTGATACTCGTCTTTCACTACCTCGCCCACGTTGGAGCCTCCTGATTCTGGTGTGATTTTTGACAGTTCTATATTCAGACGCATGAATGGATATTCAAACGTTACAGGCGCGTCATCTTATTACTTTGAACTCAAAATATCAAAGCAGCAAAACGATCACGCCACCAACCATAAGCATAGACAAACGTTCAGGAAGTGCCTGAAAACTTTCACAATCAGCGGTTCCAACCCGGCAAGGTTTCCGTAAGATAGGTTTTGTAGCTGCAGGCTTCACACATCCGTTCGTCCTCCAGAGGTCACTATGGCGAAAACCACCACCTTCCCAGTACGTTATTCCGCCTACGCCATCAGCATTGCCGGGCTGATCATCTCCCTGCCTGTTACCCTGTGGCTTGGCGGCTGGTACCTCATACCGGTGATCTTCGCGGCGCTGACCGCCCTGGGCACCTGGGACCTACTGCAGCGCAGTCATACGGTGAGCCGCAATTATCCGATCATGGCGAACTTCCGCTACCTGTTCGAATCTGTGGGGCCAGAAATCCGCCAGTACTTTATCCAGTCCGACACCGAGGAGCGCCCCTTCTCCCGGGAACAGCGCACCATCGCTTACCAGCGCGCCAAGCAGGTTCTGGACAAGCGCCCTTTCGGCTCCCAGCTAAGCATGTACGAGGAAGGCTTCGAGTGGATGAACCACTCCCTCACCCCGACGCGGCTGGATAACAGCGACTTCCGCATTGTGATTGGCAGAAACTGCGCGAAACCCTACAGCGCCAGTGTGTTCAACATTTCCGCCATGAGTTTTGGCTCCCTGTCCGCCAATGCCATCCTCAGCCTGAACGCCGGAGCCCGCAAAGGCGGCTTCTACCACGACACCGGCGAAGGCTCGATATCCCGCTACCACCGGGAACCCGGTGGTGACCTGGTCTGGGAGATAGGTTCAGGCTACTTTGGCTGCCGCAATCCGGACGGCAGCTTCAACCCGGACATGTTCCGGCAGAACGCCACGCTGGACCAGGTGAAAATGATAGAGGTCAAACTATCTCAGGGGGCAAAACCCGGCCACGGAGGTATTTTGCCCGGTGAAAAAGTCACCCGGGAAATCGCCGAAGCCCGTGGCGTTCAAATGGGGGAAGACTGCATATCACCGGCCAGCCATTCCGCCTTTTCCAACCCGGTTGAGCTGTTGGAATTCCTGGACCAGTTGCGGGAACTCTCCGGCGGCAAACCGGTGGGCTTCAAGCTGGCGATCGGCCATCCATGGGAATGGTTTGCCATCGTCAAAGCCATGCTGGCAACCGGCAAGAAACCGGATTTTATTGTGGTAGATGGTGGTGAAGGTGGTACCGGTGCCGCACCGCTGGAATTCATCAACCGGCTGGGTATGCCGCTGACCGAAGCCCTGCTGCTGGTTCATAACACACTGGTTGGCGCCAACCTGCGGGAAGATATCGCCATTGGTGCCGCCGGCAAGATCACGTCTGCGTTCAACATTGCCCGCACCCTGGCCCTGGGCGCCGACTGGTGTAACGCGGCACGGGGCTATATGTTCGCCCTGGGTTGCATCCAGGCCCTGAATTGCCACACCGGCCGATGCCCTTCCGGCGTTGCGACACAGGACCCCCGCCGGGGTAACAAACTGGATGTCCCACTGAAGAGCGAGCGGGTGTACAACTTCCACAACAACACCCTGGATGCCCTGCAGAACCTGCTGGAAGCCTCCGGCCTGAAGCACCCGTCTGAACTGGGGCCGGAACATATTGTTCGTCGGGTTTCCAAAACCGAGGTACACAGCTACCTGGACCTCTTCCCCTTCCTGGAACCCGGCGCCCTGCTGGAAGGCAAAACCGGCCTGACCGTTTTCGACAAATACTGGGACGAGGCCCGGCCCGACACCTTCGAACCGCCGGAATTCATCCTGAAACTGCGGGAAACCAAGCTCCGGTAATTCCGCGAAGAAAATCGCCAGCCCCCTGTTTATTTTTACCGTGGGCTGGTGTAGACTTCGCTCCCGCTAAGCCACTGAGATAAACCTCTTTTCTTGGTGGACAGCAGTTTACGGGGCGTAGCGCAGCTTGGTAGCGCACCTGCATGGGGTGCAGGGGGTCGTAGGTTCAAATCCTACCGTCCCGACCAGAATTCCCTACAACAAAGCCCGGGCCGAAAGGTCCGGGCTTTGTTGTTTCTGGTTCTCGGATTTCAGGACAGAGTATTCAGCTCGCAAACCAGTAGAACATCCGGGAATCCTTCCCCAGCACCGTTACCGGTTCCACGTCATCTGAAGCTCGCCCGGCCATGCCGTAGCACACGTGCAGAGGCAACAAGTGCTCCTCCCTCGGATGGCAGTAGCGCGCAAAGGGCGCTTCGTCCCAACGGGCCAGACGTTCGGTACGCTCGGCTTCAGTCAGGTCCGCACCGGCAAACGTCTCCGCCAGCCAGTCCTGAAACTGCGCGTTTTTCGTATCCGCTTCGGTATCGGAGCGATCAAAGAACGCCCGCATGTTATGGAATGAGAACCCTGAGCCGATTACCAGCAGATTGTCGTAGTCCAGATCCGCCAAGGCCTGACCAATCGCCAGGTGCGCCCTGGCATCCAGAGAGTTCACCAGCGACAGCTGCACGCAGGGTATATCAGCCTCGGGGTACATCAATTTCAGGGGCACGAACAGGCCGTGGTCAAAGCCACGCTCGCCATCCAGCTTCGAGTCTATGCCCGCCTGTTCCAGAGCTGCCCGCACCTTATCCGCCAACACCGGCTCCCCCGGGCAGGGGTATTCAATACTGTAAGACTCCTCCGGGAACCCGTAGTAGTCGTAAATCAGTGGCGGATTAGCACCGGAGGTGAGCGTGGGCACCCCTTCCTCCCAATGGGCGCTCACCACAAGAATGGCAGACGGTCTGGGCAACCGCTTCGCAGCAGCTTGCAGGCTTTCTACCATCTGACGATGCCCGGGATCCCCCAGCAGCGGCATGGGGCCGCCACCGTGGGACAGGTAAAACAGGTTCACCCTGCTCACCGCATCGCCTTCAGGGCCTGCGCCCACTTGGCCATTTCTTCGAGCATCACCGTTGCGGACTCGGAATGGGGCTGCGCCGGCTGAAACTTACCGGCATCATCCATGTGCTCCCATGGCATCTGCACCATCACGCCTTCCACCATCGGCATCATCTTCAGGGTGGTTACCAGCTGCTTGGCGTTCTGGGCCGAGCGCAAACCACCAGACACGCCACCGTAGCTTACAAAGCCGCACGGCTTGTAGTTCCACTCGTTGTAGAGATAGTTCAGTGCATTCACGAATGAAGGAGGTGGGCAGTAGTTGTACTCGGGAATGACAAATACATAGGCGTCGGCCCTGGCCACGCTTTCAGACCACGCCTTGGTGTGGGCATGCTCATATTTCTGCATGCGCGGGTGGTTGGGCTCGTCGAAGACGGGGAGATTGAAATCCGCCAGGTCCACCAGCTCACTTTCAAAACCGCCCTGCTCATTGGCATGGCTGTTGAACCATTCAGCAACAGACGGCCCCTTACGGCCCGGGCGGGTACTGCAGATAATAGTTTGAAGCTTCAGAGACATGTTGTTCAGTCCTTTTTTGTGGGCATCCAGGTTGAAGGATGACTATAGGAACAACAAGCCCGGAATGAAAACGGAGAATTCAGCAAAGCTTATTCAGTTTGTCTGATCAAGGCATCAAAGGGCGGGGTCTGACCCCGTGTCGAACAATCTGCGCATTTGCTGCAGGGCAACCGCGATCAGTGCGCCGGACAGCCCGAAAGCCAGGGCAAATCCGCCCAACTCCAGCAAGGCGCCGAACATCAGCGGCGCCAGGAAGTGAATGGCGCGATTGGCCATCAGGCGCATACCGAGCGCACCGGAGCGCTTTTCCCGCTCTACGCTTTCGGCCAGGATAACCATCGAGAGTGGCTGGGTGAGGCCGGACCCAATGCCCACCAGCACCGCCAGCAGCCCCAGTAAAACCATGTGTTCGAATAGGCCCAGCAGGCCAATGCCTGCGGCGAGGGTTCCCAGAGACAGCAACACCGTATTCTCGCGCCCGCCCGCCAAGGCAATCATGCGCGCCATAAAGGGCCGGATCAGCATGGACACACCGGCCCGCAGGCTGACCAGTACACCAATCACCACCGGCGTCATGGCCAGGCTTTCCAGGTAAACCGGCAGGTAGCTGCCATACACCCCCAGGGCAAACATCCCGAGCACAGTAACCAGCACCGACAGCTGGACGCCCCGGTTAGCCTTCATTAACGCCCACTGGGCCCGGAAGCCCGCCTGCTTTCGGGTGATCGCCATCCGCTCCCGGGCCTGGCCGGTGAGTAGTAATCCAGACAGAGCTGCCAGCACCGCAAACAGCGCCATCACCAGAAAGACATTCCCCCGGCCGGTTTCGCTTGCCAGCAGTGCCCCGGCCAGCAAGGGGCCCACCACCTGCCCTCCGGACAGCCATGTGGAATACCAGCCGAAATACTTCTCCAGCGTGGGCCCGGTGCCCAGGTTGGAAATAATGGTCTGGGCGGACAGCACCATCTGCAGGTGCGCCAGCCCCACCAGCAACTGGCCCAGCACAAGGCCGCCAAAGCCATACCAGAAGTGCATGGACAACAGCCCCGCCACCATCAACACTCCGCCGGCGATCAATGTGGCACGGCCACCGTAACGGGTAACCACGCCCCCGAGGGGAATCGCCAGCAACAACGGCAGCAAATACTGGGTACTGAGCACCGCACCCAGTACCAGCGGCGAAGCGCCCAACTGCAAGCCGTAAACCGGCACCGCCACAATCAGCATGGAATACACTACAAAGCAGAAGGTGAGCGAGAGGCAGACGGCAAAGAAGTTTCGGTCAGCGTCGGGGCTTAAGAATGAAGGCAAGGGGTCGTCCTGCTGGGCCTGGCGGATGGTTAGGCGACTATCTTAACGCGGCCGGCAAGTGGGGGTGAAATCCGCACCCAAATAAAGAAAGGCCAGCCCCTTTCGGAAGCTGGCCTTAATGATCAAGCCTGTCATCTCAGGCCTTTCAACCCCGGGGTCAGACCCCGGGTCTGACCCCGGGGTTGACGCCAGCTTATTCGGCTGAGGCGATCAGGCTGGCGTTGCCGCCGGCGGCGGTGGTGTCGATACACAGGTGGCGTTCAATCACGTAGCGCTGGTCCAGCTTGTGCTCCGTGATGATCGGCAGCAAGGCACCATCGCGCTTGGCCAGGGCCTGGCGGTACTGCTTCAGCAGCGGCTTTTCAGCCACGCTGGTAACCCCTTCATAACCGTTGAGCTGAAGCAGCGCGTCGGGCTCCAGCAGGCCGTCTACCGCGGCCACCGGCAGGCCGGCTTTGATGGCGTCAGCCAGCAGCTTTTCAACACCCGGCGCAATCACAACCACCTTGTTGCCCTGGGACAACGCAGTGCCCGCCTGCTCTATCGCAGATTCCGCATCCGGCCCAAGACAAAGCACAACACCACGGGCATGGCAGGACAGATGGTTCTGCTCGCCAGTCGGCCCCGGCATTTCCTCGTAGCCTACATCCAGCGGTGCGGGCAGGTCGCCAAAGTACGGCTTGAGCGCCTGCTGCCGGCCTTCTGCGACCGGAGCATCTACCTTCGCCAGCTGGTCGATCAGCTTCTGCACCTTGCTGGCCGTAACCGATTTGGCATCGGCAGGGGCCGCCTTTTCAACCACCTCGCCTTTGATGAACCGGCGCACATACTGCGGGCCACCGGCTTTCGGGCCGGTACCGGACAGGCCTTCGCCGCCGAACGGCTGGGAGCCCACGATGGCGCCGATCTGGTTACGGTTAACGTAGGTGTTGCCCACCTTGATACGACTGGAAATGTGCTCAATGCGGCGATCAACACGGCTATGGATACCAAACGTCAGGCCGTAGCCCTTGGCGTTCACAGCATCGATCACCTTGTCGATATCCTTCGCGGCGAAGGTGGCCACATGCAGCACCGGGCCGAAGATTTCCTCTTCCATTTCCTCGATGCCGCTAACCTTGAGCACTGCAGGCGACACAAACCGGCCCTTCTCAGGCACCGACATTTTCTTCAGCAACTTGCCCTGCTGCTCAAATTTATCGCAATGATCGGCAATTTTCGTGCGGGCGTCCTCGTCGATCACCGGGCCCACGTCTGTAGACAGCAGCCACGGGTCGCCAACGCCCAACTCTTCCATAGCACCGTAGAGCATTTCCAGCAGGTTCTCGGCGATGTCTTCCTGCACGTAGAGCATACGCAGGGCGGAACAGCGCTGGCCGGCACTCTGGAATGACGAAGCCAGTACATCCCGCACCACCTGCTCGGGCAGCGCCGTGGAATCCACAATCATGGCATTCAGGCCACCGGTTTCTGCCACCAGCGGGGCATCCGGCGCCATTTTTTCTGCCATGGCCTTGTTGATGCGCTGTGCCGTGGCGGTAGAGCCGGTGAAACACACGCCGGTTACCCGGGCGTCTGAGGTCAGCGCTGAGCCCACGGTTGCACCGGTGCCCGGCAGCAACTGCACGGCGGCTTTCGGAATACCCGCCTGGTGCATCAGTTCCACCGCACGAACGGCCAGCAGCGAGGTCTGTTCCGCCGGCTTGGCCAGCACCGCGTTACCGGCAGCAAGGTTCGCCAGGATCTGGCCGGTGAAGATAGCCAGCGGGAAGTTCCATGGCGAGATACAGCACATCACACCCCGGGCCTGGCCATCGTCCTTGTAGCGGATGCCTTCGTTGGCGTAGTACATGGCAAAGTCGACGGCTTCGCGAATTTCCGCCACCGCATCAAGCAGGGATTTACCGGCTTCACGGGTGGTCAGCGCAAACAGCTCGTGCACATTCTCTTCGTACAAATCACCGACTTTGCGGATCATCTCGGCCCGCTGCTCCGCCGGCACTGCCGACCACTGGCTGAAGCCGTCCCGGGCGGCGTCCATGGCCGCATGGATGTCGGCTTCGGAGGTGTAGGTAATATGGCCCACCAGGTCATCCGGATCGGCCGGGTTACGCACTTCCACCACTTCATCACTGGTGGATTCCACCGCCAGCACCGGGCCGCCCTGCCACTGATGGGATTTGTACCGGTTACGGCCGGCGTCAATTTCCGCCACCGTCACCGGATCGGTAATGTCCCAGCCCTTAGAGTTACGGCGCTGGTCACCGAAGATCTTCGCCGGCGGCACAATGGCCTTGCTGGAAATGTCATGGCCCAGCTGCATCACCACGTCGATCGGGTCTTTGGCGATCTCTTCCGGCGTAATGCTGGTGTCGACAATCTGGTTTACAAAGGAGCTGTTGGCCCCGTTTTCCAGCAGGCGGCGCACCAGGTACGCCAGCAGGTCTTTGTGGGCACCAACCGGAGCGTAGATACGGCACGGCACCTTGCTGTCTTCCAGTACCTGGTCGTGCAGCGATTCACCCATACCGTGCAGGCGCTGGAACTCAAACTTGTCCCGGCCCAGGTCTTTCGCCAGTTCCAATACCGCAGACACCGAGTGGGCGTTGTGGGTAGCAAACTGCGGGTAAATCCGATCAGTCATGCCCAGCAACTGGCGGGCGCAGGCCAGGTAAGACACGTCACTGCAGGCCTTGCGGGTAAACACCGGGAAGCCGTCCAGGCCCATCACCTGGGCCCGCTTGATCTCGGCATCCCAGTAGGCGCCTTTTACCAGTCGCACCATGATGCGGCGGTCGAGTTTTTCAGACAGGGCATACAGCCAGTCAAGGGTCTGGGAAGCCCGCTTGGCGAAGGCCTGGACCACCACGCCAAAGCCGTCCCAACCTTTGAGTTCTTCGTCTGAGAGGATAGCTTCGATCACGTCCAGAGACAGGTCCAGGCGGTCCTGCTCTTCGGCATCGATGTTGAAGCCCATATTGGCCGCGGCGGCTTTTTTGGCGAGTGTCAGGGCGCGGGGGACCAGTTCGGTCATCACCCGTTCTTTCTGGCCGTATTCGTAACGGGCCAGCAAGGCAGACAGTTTTACGGAAATACCGGGATTGGTGCGCACATCGCCTTCACAGCGCTTGCTGATGCTGTCGATGGCATCGGAATAGGCGTTGAAGTAACGCTCGGCATCGGCATCGGTGCGGGCCGCTTCGCCCAGCATGTCATAGGAATAGGTGTAGCCCTGCTCTTCCTGGGATTTGCCGCGATCCTGGGCTTCTTCAATGGTACGGCCCAACACAAACTGCCGGCCCATTTCTTTCATGGCCTGGCCAGCGGCGGTGCGCACCACCGGTTCACCCAGGCGCTTCACCATCTTGCGCAGGGTGTCACCCACGCTCTGGCGCTCGGAGTCTTTCAGCAGGTTGCTGGTCATCAGAAGGGCCAGCGTGGCCGAGTTGATCAGGCCGGACTTGGCTTTACCCACGTGGGCGCCCCAGTTACCAGAAGTGATCTTGTCTTCGATCAGATCCTGGATAGTGAGGTTATCCGGCACCCGCAACAGCGCCTCGGCCAGGCACATCAGGGCCACGCCCTCTTTGGTGGTCAGGCCGTATTCAGCCAGGAACTTTTCCATGATGGTGGGCTTGGCGTTATCACGCACATCCCGCACCAGATCCGCTGCCCGGGCTGAAATGGCCTTGCGGGTTTCATCAGACAGCTGAGCCTGCTCAATCAGCTGGTGAATCACTTCATATTCATCCGCCAGGTAGTTATTGCGGATGGCCTGGCGAATGTCCTGAAGCCCGGGGGACACGGATTGCTGCAGACTCATGGATGTACCTCCTGATTATTTTGATTGCTGACCGCATTGTAGCCAACGGGGAATATGCTATTTACCTAATACAGCGCGAAACACCGAGATAATTTCCTTTTTTGATACGTTAAAAATTACCGCTTCGCCCACAAATTCATTAAAGTCAGCCATATTCACCAAACCAATGAAAGCCAGCCACCTCCTTCAAGGATAGCAGCCATGTCAGATCTCGACAGGATCGACCTTTCCATCATCCGGGAACTCCAGAAAAACGGGCGGATCACCGTCACCGAGCTGGCCTCGCGGGTGGGCTTGTCGAAAACCCCTTGCCAGGTGCGCATGCGCCGGCTCGAAGACCAGGGCTATATCACCGGCTACAGCGCCATGGTGAACCAGACCAAGCTGGGCCAGTCCCACGTCGCCTTCGCCCAGGTAACCCTCAACGACACGTCCAGCAAAGCCCTCGCGGCGTTCAACGCTGCGGTCAAACAGATCTCTGCGGTCGAGCAATGTCACATGATGGCCGCCAACTTCGACTACCTGCTGAAGGTAAGAACAAAGAACATGGCCGAATACCGCCAGGTACTGGGCGAGCAGATCTCCAGCCTGCCCCATGTGCTGCAGACCAGTTCATTTGCGGTGATGGAGAATGTGAAGGATCGGGGGTTATAGGATTAAAGAGTCCCGTTTACGGAAATCCCACAAAGCGGGGGTGCGCAGAGCCATGTTTGACTTTAAACTTGGCGCCGAATAACCAACCTGATTAGTAGGATATTAACCCGGCCCTATTCTGGAGATTGCCGATGCATCTGGTACTGATCCTGGTCGCGATCATAATTTTCATTGTGTTCGCCACCAGCCGACTGAAACTGAATCCGTTTATCACCCTGTTACTGGCATCCTTCCTGGCTGCCTTCGCGTTTGGTTTACCACTCGCAGATATCGAGAAAACCATCCGTGCCGGCTTCGGCAACATTCTGGGCTACATTGGCCTGGTGATCGTGCTGGGCACAATTATCGGCGTTATCCTCGAACGCACTGGCGCAGCCATCGTGATGGCCGAAACCATTATCAAGATCCTGGGCCAGAAGTTTCCTACCCTCACCATGTCACTGGTCGGGTTTATTGTTTCCATACCGGTCTTCTGCGACTCCGGCTATGTCATTCTTAACAGCCTGAAGCGCTCCATGGCCCGCTCCCTGAGCGTATCCCCGGTCTCGATGACCGTTGCCCTGTCTACCGGCCTGTTCGCAACCCATACGCTGGTACCCCCCACCCCCGGCCCTATCGCTGCAGCGGGCAACCTCGGGCTGGAGGACAACCTCGGCATGGTCATCGGTGTTGGCCTGGTTTTCGCCATCATCGCCGCGATGGCAGGCCTGTTCTGGGCTTCACGATGTAAAAACCTGAGCAGCACCGAACTGGAACAGGCAGAGGAAGCCTTCGAGGAAGCAAAGCAGCACTACGGTGAACTGCCTTCCGCCGGCAAAGCCTTTGCTCCGATCTTTATCCCGATCCTCCTGATCTGCCTGGGCTCGGTCGCAAGCTATCCCACGGCTCCGCTGGGGGACGGCCTGCTGTACGAGACACTGAACTTCCTGGGCAAACCCCTGAACGCCTTGCTGATTGGCCTAGGCTTCGCGCTGACTCTGCTACAAGGCAAAGGCAAGCTGGAAGAGTTTGGACGTCACACCAGTAAAGGCCTGGAAGTGGCCGCGCCGATCATCCTGATCACAGGTGCAGGCGGTGCCTTTGGTGCAGTTCTCGCCGCCACACCGCTTGGCGAGTATCTGGGTGATACCCTTTCAACGCTTGGCCTTGGTGTTGTGATGCCGTTTATTGTTGCTGCCGCCCTGAAGTCAGCCCAGGGTTCGTCCACGGTCGCACTGGTTACAGCGTCTGCCCTGGTCGCACCGTTGCTTCCTCAGCTGGGGCTGGATTCGGATATGGGCCGGGTACTCACAGTTATGGCCGTTGGTGCCGGCGCAATGACGGTGTCCCACGCTAACGACAGCTACTTCTGGGTAGTCTCCCAGTTCAGCAAAATGAACGTGGCCACGGCCTATAAATCCCACACGACAGCCACCCTGATTATGGGCCTTGTGACCATTACCGCAGTCTGGCTGACATCCCTGGTGGCTTTGTAACATGCGCATCGTCATCGCCCCGGACTCTTTCAAGGAATGCCTGGCTGCCGAACAGGTAGCCAGTGCCATCGCCCGCGGCTGGCGCCGGGCGGCGCCGGAGGACCAGATTACTGAAGTACCGCTGGCCGATGGCGGTGAGGGTACTACCGTTGCACTCACCGAGGCCCGTATGGGAGAACTGCATGAGGTGACGGTAACCGGCCCGCTCGGACAGCCGGTGACTGCCCGCTACGGGCTGGTGAATGATGGTGAGACGGCGATTGTGGAGGTGGCTGAAGGTAGCGGCCTGCATTGTGTGCCCGCCAACGCCAGGGATACCCTGACCGCCTCCAGCCAGGGCACCGGAGAGCTGCTGCTTGCCGCGCTGGCTCACCGGCCGAAAACCCTGATCATGGGGCTAGGTGGCAGCGCCACCACCGACGGCGGTGCAGGAATTCTTCAGGCAATGGGCGCCCGGCTGCTGGACGCCCGGGGCCAGGACATTCCTGCCGGCGGAACCGGCCTGGAGCAACTGGCCAGTGTAGACCTTAAACCTGCTATTGATCGCCTGTCCGGAGTGCGTCTGGTCGTCGCTTGCGATGTGAATAATCCCCTGCTCGGCCCTAACGGCGCTGCCGCCGTTTTCGGGCCCCAGAAAGGCGCCAATGCCCAACAGGTTGTGCAGCTGGATTCCAACCTGGGGCACTTTGCCGGGCTGGTGCAACAGCAGGGCTTTGATATCGCGAGTTTTCCGGGCAGCGGTGCGGCCGGCGGTATTGGCGGTATGGTGGCCGGAATACTTGGCGCACAGTTGCGCCCGGGCATCGAGCTGGTGATGGAAACCGTCGAACTGGAAAGCCATGTGAAAGGTGCAGACCTGGTGATCACGGCCGAAGGGGCCATCGACGCCCAGAGCGCCTACGGCAAAACACCGGCCGGCGTGGCCGGCCTTGCCAGCAAACACGGTATACCGGTGATCGGCCTGGCCGGCAAATTGGGCGCGGAACTGGGGGAGCTACACCAGCTCGGCCTGACCGCTGCCTTCTCGATCACACCTGCCCCAATGGACCTCCAACAAGCCTACCAGCAGGCTGAGGCCAACCTGGAGCAATCCGCCGAGCAACTGGCCCGGCTGCTTCACGGCCTGTCAGGCCGTCGCTGAACGCTTCTTCAAGCCGGTCAGCTCAATCTTGCCGCGGGCCAGGCCAACCTGGCCCCTATCTTCGGCATCAAAACCTGCAAGAAGAAGTAAGTCCTGGCTCAGCCTTAACGCAAAAAGGCCGGGGCAAAATGCCACGGCCTTTTCGTTACAGTACCTTGCTGCGGGATATTCGCCTCAGGACGCCGGCGAATTCAGCACATCCAGTACTTCTTCCAGTTCGGTAATCATCTGGCGGATCAGCTGCTTGTACTGGGAGGTATCGTCTTTCACCTCACTGCTGCTGAGTTTCTGCTTGGCACCGCCAATGGTGTAGCCCTGATCGTATAGCAGGCTGCGAATCTGGCGAATGGTGATAACGTCTGCCCGCTGATAGTAACGGCGGTTGCCCCGGCGTTTCACCGGCGACAGCTGCGGGAATTCCTGCTCCCAGTACCGCAGTACATGGGCCTTCACCGCACACAGATCGGCTACTTCACCGATGGTGAAATAGCGCTTCCCCGGAATGGCGGGGAGTTCGTTGTTATGACTCGGTTCCAGCATACGTTTCTACTTTTTGCTTGAGTTTCTGGCCTGGCCGGAAAGTCACGACACGCCTGGCACTGATAGGGATTTCCTCACCCGTTTTCGGGTTCCGTCCCGGCCGCTGCTTCTTGTCCCTGAGGTCGAAGTTGCCGAATCCCGACAACTTCACCTGCTCGTTGTGGCTGAGTGCGCCCCTGATCTCGTCGAAGAAAGCTTCCACCATTTCCTTGGCTTCCCGTTTGTTAAGACCCAATTCCTCATACAAACGTTCCGCCATGTCCGCTTTCGTCAAAGCCGCCATCTGTCAACTCCTCAGTGTTGCCCCCAACTCTTCCTTCAGGGCGTCGATGACCCCGTTGAAGAGCGAATGCACTTCGTCTTCGTTGAGCGTGCGCTCCGGATGCTGCCAGAACAGGCTGACCGCCAGGCTGCGGTTGCCTTCGCCCAGGCTTTCGCCTTCGTAGACATCAAACACACGCATCGCTGTCAGGTGCTCGCCGGCATGCTTGCGGGCGATTTCTTCAACCTGAGCAAACGCCACATCGCTCCCGATAATAATAGCCAAATCCCGACGAACTTCCGGGAATTTCGAAATATCTTTGAAATTAGGCACATATCCGGTAACGATCGAATTCAAGAATAGCTCAAACATCAGGATCGTGCCATTAAGTTCAAGATTTTTCTGCACTTGCGGGTGCAATGTACCCAACCAGCCCACATGCTCACCGTCGCGCAGCAATTCGGCGGTCTGGCCCGGGTGCAGAGCCGGGTGCTGGCTGGCGAGGAACTGAATCTCGATACCCAGCACGTTGAACAGGCTCTCCAACTCCCCTTTTACATCAAAGAAGTCGGCGGTTCTGCGACCGTTTACCCAGTTTTCCGGCACCTGGTTACCAACCACGACACCGGCCAGCATCGGCTGCTGATCGATGCCATCACCATTCTGTTCGAAACGCAGACCAGTCTCGAACAGGCGAATCCGTGGCTGCTGACGGTTCTGGTTATGGGCAACCGTCTTCAGCAGGCCGCTCCACAGGGTGGTGCGCATCACTGAAAGATCGGCGGAGATCGGGTTCGCCAGGGCGATGCCCTCACGCTCGGGGTCCAGCAGCTGCTGAACCTTCGGGTCTACGAAGCTGTAGGTCACGGCTTCCTGGTAACCCTGCGCCACAAAGAAATTGCGGATAGCAGACAGCGGGCGAACCGCTTCTTCCCGAGCACGAAGACCCAGGGAACCGGTCGGCTCGGTAACCGGCAGGTTGTTGTAACCATAGATCCGGCCCACTTCCTCGATCAGGTCTTCCTCGATAGAAATATCCGGGCGGAAGCTGGGTACGCTGATGCGCCAGCCATCTTTCAACAGCTTGTCGGTACGCAGGCCAAGGCGTGTCAGGATTTCTTCAACCGTGGTCCGGTCGATCGCCAGGCCCAGCACATCCGCCAGGCGCTGCTCTCGCAGGTCAATGGTGCGCGCCTTGGGCAGGTGTTCGTCGCTGTACACTTCAACAATTTCGCCGGGCTCACCACCGACAATCTCCATCAGCAGGCTGGTAGCCCGCTCCATGGCATCCCGGGCCAGCTCGTAGTCGACGCCACGTTCGAAGCGGTGGGAAGCATCGGTATGCAGGCCATACTCGCGCGCCTTACCGGCCAGGGTAATCGGGTCGAAATAGGCAGACTCCAGCACCAGGTCCCGGGTCTTGGCGCTCACACCAGAGTGCTCGCCACCCATCACGCCGGCAATGGCCACCGGCTTCTCGTGATCGGCAATCACCAGGGTGTTTTCAGTCAGTTCCACTTCCTGGCCATCCAGCAACACCAGCTTTTCAGCCGGCTTTGCCATGCGCACCACAATGCCGCCCTGGATCTCTTCGCGATCGAACGCGTGCATGGGCTGACCAAGTTCCAGCATGACGTAGTTGGTGACATCCACCGCCGCGTCAATGGAACGGATACCGGAACGACGCAGCTTTTCCTGCATCCACAGCGGGGGTTCCGCCTGCAGGTTCACGTTGCGCAGTACTCGGCCCAGATAGCGGGGACAGCCGGCGGGAGCTTCCACACGAATGTCAGGAACCTCTGAATGCACGGCTTCAACCGGCTCGATAGCCGGCGCGTTCACCAGCAGGCTGTTCAGAACACCCACTTCACGAGCCAGGCCTTTGATGGACAGGCAGTCACTGCGGTTCGGGGTGAGATCTACATCGATGGTGATGTCGTTCAGCTTGAGGTAATCCGCCACGGCCTGCCCCACAGGGGCGTCGGCAGGCAACTCCATCAGGCCATCATGATTCTCGGACAACGCAAGCTCGGACTCGGAACAGAGCATGCCTTCGGAAGGCTGGCCGCGCAGCTTGGCCTTCTTGATCTTGAAGTTGCCAGGCAACACCGCGCCGACAACCGCGAACGGCACTTTCAGGCCGGCACGCACATTGGGCGCACCACAAACAACCTGCACGGTGTTGGTACCATCGCTCACCTGGCACACGCGCAGCTTGTCAGCATCCGGATGGGGTTCAGCGGAGATCACCTCGCCAACCACCACGCCGGTGAATTCGCCAGCCACCGGTTCGAAGCCGTCCACTTCCAGCCCGGCCATAGTGATCTGGTCCATAAATTCCTGGGATCCCAGATTCGGATTAACCCATTCGCGCAGCCACTGTTCACTGAATTTCATCGTTCTTGCCTTGTCCTGATGCGATTTGTGCGGTTGATTCTGAGCTCTGCGTACGCCGTTCTGCCCTGGGGCTTACCGGAACTGGCGCAGGAAACGCAGGTCGTTTTCGAAGAACATGCGCAGGTCTTTCACGCCGTAGCGAAGCATGGCCAGGCGCTCTACGCCCAGGCCAAAGGCAAAGCCACGATATTCTTCGGCATCAATGCCGCAATGCTCGAACACTTTCGGGTGCACCATGCCGCAGCCCATGACTTCCAGCCACTTGATGCTGCCGTCTGCTTCCCGGCCCCACTCGATATCCACCTCGGCGGATGGCTCGGTGAACGGGAAATAAGACGGACGGAAACGTACTTTCAGGTCACGCTCGAAGAACACCCGCAGGAATTCTTCCACCGTGCTTTTGAGATCCGCAAAGCTGACGTTCTTCTCAACCAGCAACCCCTCCACCTGGTGGAACATGGGGGTGTGGGTCATGTCGGAATCGCAGCGGTAAACGCGGCCCGGGCAGATCATACGGAACGGCGGCTTGCCGGCTTCCATGGTACGGATCTGGACCGGAGAGGTATGGGTGCGCAGCAGGGTACCGGGATTGAAGTAGAAGGTATCGTGCATGGCGCGGGCCGGGTGGTGCCCGGGAATATTCAGGGCCTCGAAGTTGTGGTAATCGTCTTCGATCTCGGGCCCTTGCTCCACGCTGTAACCGGCGCGGGCAAAAATCTCTTCAATACGCTGCAGGGTGCGGGTTACCGGGTGCAGCCCACCCAGGTCCTGGCCACGGCCCGGCAGGGTAACATCAATGGATTCGCTGGCCAGCCTGGCCTCGATGGCCGCCTTCTCGAGATCCGCACGGCGGGCATTGATGGCCTGTTCAACCTGCCCCTTGGCTTCGTTGATCTTCTGACCGGCCGCAGGGCGTTCCTCTGCCGAGAGCTTGCCCAGGGTCTTTGCCTGCTGGGTAATTACGCCTTTCTTGCCGAGGTATTCCACGCGAATTTGATCAAGTGCCTGCAGGTTGTCTGCCTTTTCAACGGCGCTCAACCCGTCCTGAACCAATTGCTCCAGGTTTTCCATTGACCCTGCTCCAAACCAGAAATGGGGTAGGTTAAAACAAAAATAGGGGAAGAGCGTGCCCTTCCCCTATCAGAGGGTGCATTCACGATGACATGAAGCACCCGGATCGATCAGTCATCGATGAAAGAGCTTAAGCGATCACAGGGACGCTTTGGCCTTCTCAACAACAGCGGCAAACGCCTGCTGCTCGTTCATGGCCAGGTCAGCCAGAACCTTACGATCGATTTCAACATTCGCTTTCTTCAAGCCAGCGATCAGACGGCTGTAAGACAGACCGTTTGCACGGGCGCCAGCGTTGATACGGGCAATCCACAGTGCACGGAATGCGCGCTTACGGTTGCGACGGTCACGGTAGGCATACTGACCAGCCTTGATAACCGCCTGCTTGGCAACGCGGAATACACGACTACGAGCGCCGTAGTAACCCTTGGCCTGCTTGAGAATCTTCTTGTGACGACGACGTGCTACCACGCCACGCTTTACACGAGCCATACTATAATCCTTCTACCTTTACTTTCTAAGGAACGTTTCGCGCGGCTGGATCAGCACGCGGTCATGCGCTTGATAGATGCAACATCTGACTTGGCGATGAGCTTGGTGCCGCGCAGCTGACGCTTACGCTTCGGGCTCTTCTTGGTCAGGATGTGGCTGGTGAAGGACTGCTTGTGCTTGAAGCCAGTGGCGGTCTTTTTGAACCGCTTGGTAGCTCCGCTCTTGGTTTTCATCTTCGGCATTTTTAAAACTCCGCATTCTATTTTTAAATAAAACAAATTGTGTCCCTGAACGACAAATCCCCCGCCAATGCGGGGGACCCGTCAGAGGATCAGGTTCACTTCTTTTTGCGGGGAGCCACGATCATGGTCATCTGACGGCCTTCCATTTTCGGCCGCATTTCAACCGTTGCAATCTCTTCGATATCGGCTTCAATCCGGCCCATGAGCTTCATACCAAGTTCCTGGTGTGCCATCTCACGGCCGCGAAACCGAATCGTGATTTTGCCGCGATCCCCGTTCTCAAGGAAACGTACCAGGTTGCGTAGTTTTACCTGATAATCCCCTTCTTCAGTTCCTGGACGGAACTTAAGCTCTTTGACTTGCGTCTGTTTCTGTTTCTTCTTGGCAGCAGCCTTCGCCTTTTTCTCGTCGAAGATCTTCTTGCCGTAATCCATTATCTTACAGACGATCGGATCGGAATCCGTAACCTGTACCAAATCCAGGGTTGCCTCCTCCGCCATCCGGAGGGCTTCCTCGATTGCTACAACACCTACCTGGTTGCCTTCGGCATCGATCAGGCGGACTTCAGTTGCGTCAATATTCTCATTGATAGGCGCTTTAGGAGTGCGCCCACCCCGATTCGTTCGCTGTTTAATAATCAGTTCTCCGTCTTGGTTCTGCCCTTGCGTTGAATGTCGTCAGCCAGCAGCTGTTCAAACGCTTCGAGCGATAAGGTTCCCAGATCTTCACCTTTGCGAGTACGTACGGCAACGGCGTTGTTTTCGATTTCCTTGTCGCCTGCAACGACAAGATAGGGAACCTTGTTAAGAGTATGCTCGCGGATTTTAAAGCCGATCTTCTCGTTTCTCAAGTCAGCATTAACCCGATATCCCAAAGAATCCAACTTTTCGGCCAGTTTCTGACAGTAGTCACGCTGATTATCGGTGATATTCAGGATCGCAACCTGCGTTGGTGCCAGCCAGGTGGGGAAAGCCCCTTCGTATTCTTCGATCAGTATACCGATAAACCGCTCAAAAGACCCGAGCACCGCCCGGTGCAGCATAACCGGCGTTTTCCGCTCGGAATTATCGGCCACATACTGGGCGCCAAGGCGACCCGGCATGGAGAAATCGACCTGAATGGTACCACACTGCCACACCCGGCCGAGACAATCTTTCAGGGAGAACTCGATCTTGGGCCCGTAGAAAGCACCCTCACCCGGCAACAATTCCCAGTCAACGCCTTCGCGATTCAGGGCTTCTTCCAGGGCGGCCTCGGCCTTGTCCCAGACTTCATCGGAACCTACGCGCTTTTCCGGGCGGGTAGACAGTTTGTACAGAATCTCGTTAAAGCCGAAGTCTGCATAGACTTCGTGCAGCATTTCGATAAATGCCGATACTTCCTGCTGGATCGCATCTTCTTCGCAGAAGATATGCGCATCATCCTGGGTAAATCCACGCACCCGCATCAGGCCGTGCAGCGCACCGGAAGCTTCATTCCGGTGGCAGGAACCGAATTCCGCCAGGCGCAGCGGTAAATCCTTGTAGCTCTTCAGGCCCTGGTTGAACACCTGCACGTGGCAGGGGCAGTTCATGGGCTTGATGGCATAGTCGTGTTTCTCGGACTCGGTGGTAAACATGCCGTCCTTGAACTTGTCCCAATGCCCGGATTTCTCCCACAGGGTACGGGACACCACCTGCGGAGTCTTGATTTCCTGGTAGCCATGCTGGTGCTGCTTGGCCCGCATGTACTGCTCGATCTCCTGGTACAGGGACCAGCCATCCGGGTGCCAGAACACCATACCCGGAGCTTCTTCCTGCATGTGGAACAGGCCCAGTTTCTTGCCGATCTTGCGGTGGTCCCGCTTCTCGGCTTCTTCCAGCCGGTTCAGGTAGGCCTTGAGCTCTTTCTTGTTGCCCCAGGCGGTACCGTAAATCCGCTGCAGTTGCTCGTTATTCTGGTCACCACGCCAGAATGCGCCGGCAACCTTGGTCAGCTTGAAGGCCTTCAGTTTGCCGGTGCTGGGCACATGGGGGCCCCGGCACAGGTCAATAAAGTCGCCCTGACTGTAGAACGACAGGTCCTCTTCACCGGGAATATCCTCGATGATGCGCACCTTGTATTCTTCGCCCATTTTCTCAAACAGCTTGACCGCGTCTTCCCGGGACATCACAGAACGGGATACCGGCAGATCCTGCTTGGCCAGCTCTTCCATGCGCTTTTCGATACGCGCCAGGTCTTCGTTGGTGAACGGGCGCTCGTATTTGAAGTCGTAATAGAAGCCGTTTTCGATTACCGGGCCGATGGTCACCTGGGCGCCCGGGAACAGCTCCTGTACGGCCATCGCCATCAGGTGAGCGGTGGAATGGCGGATAACATCCACGCCGTCTTCATCACGTTCCGTTACGATGGCCAGCTCGGTATCGTTCTCGATCAGGAAACTGGTGTCGACCAGCTTGCCATTCACCTTTCCGGCCAGGGCGGCTTTCGCCAGGCCTGCACCAATATCGGCGGCAACGTCGTGAACGGTTACGGGTTCGGCAAAACTACGGTGGCTGCCATCGGGCAGAGTAATAACGGGCATGATGCTCTCCTGTGGTTTCTCAGCGGTGATCTATACCAAAGATCACATGGTGGCCGGCTGCCGCGATACAAACCGCGGGTCGGTTTGGAGGCGAGTTTAACAGAAAAAAACCCGGCAACAATGCCGGGTTTGTACGAACGCCGATTCAGGTTACGCAGCCTGGGGCTGGGCATCCTCCCTGGCTTTCCGCTTAAGCTGGCCAAAGGCCACCAACGCAAGCAGCAACAGGGCCGGGATGAACATCACTTCCTTCGGCGGCCTGTCGAGCTTGGCCTGCACCGCTTCGATGTTCCAGCCGAAATCGATACCGGCTTCTTCCGCGGCACTGCCAAAGTTCACGAAGTCGACTGCCAGCATATCGCCACTGACAGACACCTCCAGGCCTGCAGCAGACAACCGCTCGACTGCCGAATCACCAGCAGGAATCTCCAGTTGGGTGTAGGTTGTGGTATCACTGCCATCCAGTGCCATACCCGACACACGGAACACCACTTTCTCGTCTGGCTCAGCCTGCTCGACGTACTCCATGATGGCTTCGCCCTGGCGTTCCTCGTATGGCGGATAAACCATATCCCACCAGAAGCCGGGCCGGAACATGGTGAAGGTAATCAGCAGCAGCAAAACGGTTTCCCACTTATAGCTACGGGTAAACCAGTAGCCCTGGGTAGCCGCAGAAAACACCAGCATGGCGGTCACTGCACTGAAGACTGTAATCAGCAGATCCACCCAACCGGTCAGCCCGATCAGCAACAACTGGGTGTTGAAGATGAACATGAACGGCAGGATCGCGGTCCGGATATCGTAGGTAAAACCCTGAATACCCGTGCGTATGGGGTCTGCCCCGGATATGGCCGCCGCCGCGTAGGCGGCCAGCCCCACGGGCGGCGTGTCGTCCGCCAGTATGCCGAAGTAGAACACAAACAGGTGCACCGCAATCAACGGCACCAGCAGGCCGTTCTGGGCCCCCAGAGTCACAATCACCGGCGCCATCAGGGTGGACACCACAATGTAGTTGGCCGTAGTGGGCAAACCCATACCCAGGATCAGGCTGATCACCGCGGTAAACATCAGCATCAGCAGCAAGTTACCGCCAGACAGGAATTCCACGAACTGGGTCATCACCAGCCCGATACCCGTCAGGGTAACCGTACCCACCACGATGCCGGCAGTGGCCGTTGCCACACCGATACCCACCATATTCCGGGCACCGGTGGCCAGGGAGTGGAAAAGATCACCGATACCACCGGTGAACTCGTCCATGAAGCCGCCATGCTTGCGAAAAAACGCCTTCAGCGGGCGCTGGGTGATGACAATGAACACCATGAACAGGGTGGCCCAGAACGCCGACAGCTGGGGCGAGAATCGCTCAACCGTCAGGCACCAGACCAACACCACCACCGGAAGCAGGTAATACAACCCGGTTTTCACCGTAGGGCCGACTTCCGGAAGTTCATCCATGGCCTTGTCCGGATCATCTTCCTCCAGCTCCGGGAAGCGGGTGGCATAGCCAATCAACGCCACGTAGATGGCAACCAGGACGGGGCCAAGCACCCAGGGTGCCGCTTCTCCAAGCACACCCTTGGTCCAGCCGACGCCGTAATAGACGGCAAAGGTCAGCACAATCAGCCCGATCAGTACCACCACCCAGTTCAGCATGCGCTGGGCCAGGGATGGCCGGTTCGGCCGTTCAATGCCGTGCATCTTCAGCTTGCAGGCTTCCAGGTGCACGATGTAGATCAGTGCCACATAGGAAATCAGCGCCGGCAGAATCGCATGCTTGATCACTTCCAGGTAGGAAATGCCGACATATTCCACCATCAGGAACGCCGCAGCGCCCATGATCGGCGGGGTCAGCTGACCGTTGGTGGACGCAGCCACCTCAACCGCACCGGCCTTGGTAGCCGGGAAACCCACCCGCTTCATCAGCGGAATGGTAAAGGTACCGGTAGTCACCACGTTGGCAATGGAAGACCCGGAAATCACACCGCTCAGGCCACTGGACACCACCGCCGCCTTGGCCGGGCCGCCCTTCATATGGCCGAGCATGGCGTAGGCCACCTTGATGAAATAGTTACCGGCGCCCGCCCGCTCGAGCAGAGCACCGAAGAGCACGAACAGGAAGACGAAGCTGGTGGAAACCCCGAGAGCAACACCGAACACGCCCTCTGTGCCCAGCCACTGGTGTGAAGCCAGTTTATTCAGGCTGACCCCTTTGTGGGAGATGACATCCGGCATATAGGGGCCGGCAAGGGAATAGCCTATAAACACCGCTGCAACAATCGTCAACGGCAGGCCAAGCGCCCGCCGGGTTGCCTCAAGTAACAGCACCAGGCCAACCATTGCCACCCACAAATCCGCGGTAATCGGTGCGCCCGGCCGGGTAGCCAGCTGGTCGTAGAAAACGTAGAGATAAGACGCCGCAAAGGCCGCGGCCAGGGCCAGCACCCAGTCATAGATGGGCACCTTGTTGGCATGAACCCCCTTGATCATGGGGAATGCCGAAAACGCCAGAAATACCGCAAACGCCAGGTGAATGGAGCGGGCTTCTGTCGAGTTGAAAATACCGAAGTTCAGAATGAACGGCAGGGGTGATGCGATCCAGAGCTGGAACAAAGACCAGCATACCGGAATGATGAAGAGGAGTACCGCTGCTGGGCCTTGCAGGGCACGGCCACCGGTTTCGGTCTGCAGCACCTCGCTTACCTTTGCGGCATCCGCACCTGCCCCGGTGCCCGGGTCATTCGTTGCCATAGAACGTTCCTGCAAATAAAAAACAGTCTGACTGAATCAACAGAGCGGGCTTGGCGCCCGCTCTGCTCTCTACCCGGCTGATCAGTCGATCAGACCAGCTTCACGGTAGTACTTGGCCGCACCCGGGTGCAGCGGTGCACTCAGGGCATCAGAGACCATTTCTTCCTTCTTCAGGTTGCCAAACGCCGGGTGCAGGCGCTTGAAGCTGTCGAAGTTCTCGAATACCGCCTTGACCACTTCGTATACCACGTCGTCCGGCACATCGGTGGAAGACACAAAGGTAGCTGCCACACCGAAAGTGGTTACGTCATCGTCGGAACCACGGTACATGCCGCCGGGGATAACCGCCTTACGGTAGTACGGGTTATCGTCGATCAGCTTCTTGGTGGCTGCGTTATCCACGTTCACCAGTACGCTGTCACAGGAAGTGGTGGCTTCCTTGATGGCACCGGAGGGGTGGCCAACGGTATAGAAGAAAGCATCGATGTTGCCGTCACACAGGGCCTGGGACTGCTCTGCCGCCTTGATTTCGGCCGCCAGGGAGAACTTGTCCAACTCCCAGCCCATTTCCTTCATCAGAACTTCTGCGGTCGCGCGCTGGCCGGAACCCGGGTTACCCACGGAAACCCGCTTGCCTTCCAGGTCTTCGAAGTTCTTGATGCCGGAGCCTTTGCTGGCAACAACGGTGAACGGCTCCGGGTGCATGGAGAATACCGCGCGCAGCTTTTCATTCTTGCCCGCGTCAGTGAACTCGCTGGTGCCGTTGTAGGCATGGTACTGCCAGTCAGACTGGGCAACCGCCAGGTCCAGTTCGCCGGCACGAATGGCATTCAGGTTATAGACAGAACCACCGGTGCTCTCTACCGAGCAACGGATACCGTGTTCCTTACGATCCATGTTCACGAGACGACAGATCGCGCCACCCGCCGGGTAATAAACGCCGGTTACACCGCCAGTGCCGATGGTTACGAAGCGCTGCTCCTGGGCAGAAACTGCAGTCGATGCAGCTCCCAGAGAAACAGCTGCAGCCATGGCAAAAGCGGACGCTTTGAGTTTCAGTGTCATGTGTGCTCTTCCTTTTTCTTGGTCGTTGTAATCAATTGCCCGCCCAGAAATACGGACAAACATCCGGTTCGTTTTAAAACATAGAACACTTCGGGCGATAAATAAAGAAAGGATTAGTTCGCTAACCAGCTGAGTAATCAAGAAAAAAGCCCGCTTACGCGGGCTTTCGGGGGCTTTAGCCAATCATTAAGACTTGGCTGCGCGGGCTTTCGCCAGCATTTTGTCCGGTCTCAGCAGGAAGCGGGCCAGTGCTGGCAACAGCCAGATCGCTCCCACCATGTTCCACAGGAACATGAAGAACAGCAGGAAGCCCATATCCGCCTGGAACTTGATCGGCGAGAAGATCCAGGTCACTACACCAAGGCCCAGGGTCACGCCGGTGAAGATAACGGCCTTACCGGTCGAACGAAGGGTTTCGTAGTAAGCCTCCTGCAGCGTCTTGCCTTCCAGCAGGAACTTCTCGAGCTTGGCGTAGATGTAGATACCGTAGTCGACACCGATACCCACGCCCAGCGCGATTACCGGCAAGGTCGCCACCTTGATACCGATACCGGACACCGCCATGATCGCCTCACACAAAATGGAGGTCAGGCCCAGAGGAATCACGATACAGGCCACCGCACGAAGTGAACGGAAGGTCAGGAAGCACAGCAAGCTCACAACACCGTAAACCAGCATCAGCATCATATCCTTGGCGCTGGAAATTACCTCGTTGGTGGCCGCCTCGATACCTGCGTTACCGGCCGCCAGCAGGAAGGTGTGCTCTTCGTTGCTGTTGGTCTGGGCGAAGGCTTCAACGCGCTCAACCACGGTTTCCAGGGTTTCCGCCTTGTGATCTTCCAGGAACACCAGCACCGGAGTCAGGTCGCAACTGGTGTTGATCAGGCCGGCCGGCGCGTCCCGGATAGACGCATTGATGATGGTCTGGTTGCGGGAAATCTCGAACCACTTCCAGTTACCCTCGTTCAGGGCCTTGGTCACCAGCTTGGAAACATCTGCCAGGGAGGCGGAACTCTGCACGCCCGGGGTGTTCTGCAGCTGCCACTGAAGGCTGTCCATGGCGCGCAGCACGTTGTACTGGGTGCACTGCTCTTCCGGGGTTTTCACCATCACCACCAACACATCGGCACTGGTGGAGTAGTTGTTGATGATGTAGGCGTTGTCCTTGTTATAGCGGGAATCTGCACGCAACTCCGGCGCACCCTGGTCCAGGTCACCTACTTTCAGGTCTTGCTTGTAGTACAAGCCAAGGCCCAGGCCGATCACGGCAATCAGCAGGGAAATCGGTGCCACACCCGGATGGGAGAAGTAAGACATAACCCGCCATTTGCGGTCCTGCTTGTCGCCGTGGTTCTGCACATGGCGCACACCGCCCTTGGAAATACCGATGTAAGACATGATCAGTACGTGCAGCACCAGGTTGGTGATGATTACAAACGCCACACCCAGGCCGGCAGCAACGGCGAGGTCACGGATAACGTCGATTTCGATGAACACCAGGGTCAGGAAGCCCATGGCGTCGGAAATCAGCGCCAGCATGCCCGGGATATACAGGGCACGGAATGCCAGGCGGGCTGCAGTGACAGCATCAAAGCCCTTGGCCGCTTCCACAGCCATGGCGTTAACAATCTGTACGCCGTGACTGATACCGATCGCAAACACCAGGAACGGCACCAGCACCGAGTACGGGTCCAGGCCATAGCCCAGAAGCCGGAGGGTACCCAGCTGCCAGAACACAGCGATAATGGAGGTCAGCACCGGGATCAGCGTGCCGGCGATGCAGCGGGAATACCAGAACAGCAGCAACGTGGTCAGCAGGATGGTGATGCCGGCAAACCAGGCAATGGAACCGATACCTTCAATCAGGTCGCCCACTTTCTTGGCAAAGCCAACAATGTGGATACTGATTTCCGGGTTCTGCTCCTGGTATTTGCTGCGAATCTTTTCTTCCAGCTCTTTGGAGAACGCGGCGTAATCCAGCGGCTCGCCGGTTTCCGGGTTGGTCTCGTACAGCGGCGCGTACACAATCGTGGAACGGAAGTTGTCTGAAATCAGGCGCCCTACTTCGTTCGAACGCAGTACGTTCTGGCGCAACTGTTCAAGACTCTCGCGGGTGCCGTCGTAGGTGTCCGGAATCACGGTACCACCCTGGAAGCCCTGCTCGGTCACTTCCACCCAACGTACGTTGGAGGTCCAGAGAGACTTCAGGCCGGAACGGTCAACACCGTTCAGGTAGAACATCTCGTCGGTAATCTGCTTCAGGGTTTCCATGTATTCGGCGGTAAAGATGTCGCCGTCTTCCACCGCAACCGCAATACGCACGAAGTTACCCAGGTTTTCCAGGTCGTCCCGGTGTTCGAGCATATTCACAATGTACGGATGCTCAAGCGGAATCATCCGCTCGAAGCTGGCGTCTGGCTGGATCTTCACGGCGTTGTAGCCGAGGAACAGCGTCAGCACAAAGAACGCTATAAGAATCAGCGCCCGGTTATTAAAAATCAAACGCTCAAGGAACGGCTCCGCCTTGGGCGTTGTCAGGTAATGTTCACCCCTGTCATGCATCGGGTCAGACATTAAAAAACCCCTCTATCCATTAAATCCGTTGATGCCACACCAGGGCGTTATTACAGGTCCCGGCCGCGGGAATCGGTGATCATCACACCGCCCTCGCCTACCAGAAGAAGATTGGTTCCGCTCAGTGGAACCACACCCATGACACCCTCCCGGTCATTCCGGAAGTGCGCGCGGAAACTTTCGCCACCATTACTGCTCATCAGCACCGCGCCGCTGTTACCCACCAGGGTGACCCGGCCATCGTCTGCAACCGAACCGTTGTTCAGGGTGGTGCCGCCTTCGTTAGCAACCATGGTCCAGCTGCGGCCCAGATCCGTCGATAACATGGTGTTACCGCGAAGACCGAAGGCCAGCACTTCATTCACCTTGCCGGTACCCATCACGCCGAACAGTGAGCCATCGTAGGGGCTCTCGCGCCGCTCCCAGGTGTCACCGTTATCTACGGACACATGCACCTGGCCGGCTTCGCCCACGATCACCAGCGCACCACCGGTTACCCGGGCTACGCTGTTCAAATGGAAGTTCTGCGGATTGCTGAGCTGCGGGCCCCAGTCTTCCCAGGTTTCACCGCCATCCTGCGTGCGCAGGACCATGCCGTAGGCACCCACCACGAAACCGTGCTGATCGTCTTCAAACCACACATCCAGTAACGGGTTAACCGGGCCGATTTCCATATCTGCCTGCACGTTCTCCAGGGCAAAGAACAGGTCATCCAGCGCCCATTCCAGGTCGCCCTTTTCGGCTTCCGGAGCCTGTTCGATACGCTCTTCCATCGCAGCAATCTGCTCTTCCCGGCTTTCGATCACCAGCTCGGCCGCCTGCAGGCCATCGAACTGCAGCTGCCAGGTAGCCCCGGCATCCCCGGAATGCAGCACCACACCGCTGTGGCCAACAACCCAGCCGCTGCTGTCGCTGCCAAAATCCACGGCGTTCAGTGTCACCGATACAGGCACCTCGGCCTGGGTCCAGGTTTGCCCTTCATCATCGGAGTAAATCACATGCCCGCGCTCGCCAACGGCAACAATGCGGTCACCCGCACGGGTGGCATCGTTGAGCAGGGATTCCGGAGCCAGGTCCGACATTAAAGCCGGGGTCTCGATGATATCTGTCAGCGCAAACGCCGCAGGTGCTGCCAATGCCATGGACAGACCAAGACAGGCAGAACCCAGTGTCTCGCACATGAACCTATTAGCCATTCAGATTGCCTTTACGTTGGTTAGATCAGAAAGCTGCCGGCGCGGGCCTGAGCCCGCGCCAAAACTCAGCGTACACTTCGTCTGCGCAGGGAAGCCGGCGAGAAGTAACGCTTGCTGGGTACGTCGTCAGTGAACACACGGGTGTTGGGTTCTTCGGTATCCAGGCCCAGAACATGGTAACGACGGGCCTGCAGGTCGTGGTACACGTCCAGTGCTGTCCACACACCCGGCATGTCGTAGTAGTTCTTAGCGATACCCATGGTTACGCGCCAGAGCTCACCACGGCCGTCGTACTGGTCGAGCAGCAGGGTGTTCCAGCTATCGGCATCCACATAGAAACGACGCTTGGCGTAGATGTGGCGCTCACCATCCTTGAGGGTGGCTTCAACCACGTGCACCCGGTGCAATTCCCAGCGGGTAAGGTCAGGGTTCAGGTGGGAAATACCCAGAATCTCGGAATACGGAGTACCCTTTTCGCCAATCTTGTAGTTGTTGTAGGGCACGTAGATTTCCCGCATCCCTTCGTAATTCCAGTTATAGCGATCCATGGCACCGTTAAAAATATCGGTGTCGTCGGCCGTCCGCAGGTTATCGGCCGCCGCGATCGGGGAGTCGTAACCCAGGTTGGGTGCCCGGCGCACACGGCGCTGACCGGCGTTATAACCCCAGCCGTTACGGGGACTGACGATCTGGTTCAGGGTTTCATGAACCAGGATCGCACCACCGGCAAGGCGAGGCGGAGACTGGGTGAAAGACAGGTAGTAGAAAATGATGTTATCGAGGTCTTTTTCGCTGCCTTCAGGGCTGTAGAAGTTGAAAAAGGCTTCCTGCTGGGATGTCACCAGGCCGTAATCCCCGTTGGGCTGCACGGCCACTTCACTGGAACGACGGGTCAGGGATATACCACGCCAGCGGGTCAGGTGGTTCCAGATCACCTGCCAGGCTTTTTCTTCGTTATTGCCATGCAGGATCGGGAAAGGATAGCCACCGAAGGCGCCTTCCAGGCCCTCGGATTCACCCACAATTTCCGCATTCACCGCGTTCTTGCGGGTATTCTCGGCAACCCAGTCAGGAACCGCATGGGTACGGCGGGACTGGTAAACCGGAATCTGGAAGGTGGTCGGGTAGGTTTCAAACATGGCCTTCAGGCCATCGGTCAGGTGCTCGCTGTACTGGTCCATGTTGGACGCATTGATGGTGAACAGCACCTGGTCGTTCGGAAACGGGTTGATATGGTGTTGGCCACTGCCCTGATAGCCGGCCGGAGGCTCTGTCAGGCCACCGTCCCACGCCGGGATGGTGCCATCGGCGTTTCCGGCCTTGACCGAACCGAAAGGGGTTAAATCATTACCCAGCCGCGCTGCCTCTGAAGCAGACACAGCTGCGTAAACGGGGGATGCGGCGAAGGAAGCTGCCAGCAGCCCACCCAAAAGAACGTTTTTGTTGTATCTCATTGTGCAACCTTTCCGTCTGGAAGCCTCTGTCGGGCTTTATTGTTATGGTCTGATGCAATCGCAGACTTTCCAACAGATTAGCCGATTGAGCAACATTGTCTATCGACCGAAAGTGCGATTTTGTATCAGGGTGTGACGACGGTGGAAAAAACACATACAGATACACAACCGGCGCGGGCCCGCGCGCCTGGCACGGGCCCCGCCAGCAGGTCAGCCTGCCAGGCTCTTGTGCACAACTTCGTACAGGTCACGGGACAGGTTATCTTTGTCCCGGATGCCTTCCAGTGCCGCTTTCATCTGGCTGGAGTACGCAGGTGCGAACTTCCGCCAGCGCGTTAACGGCGTTACCAGGCGTGAGGCAATCTGCGGGTTGCTGTCATCCAGGCGGCAAACCTGCCCGGCCAGGAACTGATAGCCACTGCCATCGGGGTTATGGAAGGCCGCCAGGTTCTGGCCGGCAAACACACCGACTACCGAGCGCACCTTGTTCGGGTTTTTCCAGTCAAAGGCCGGATGCTCCAGCAACTTCAGGATGTGCGGCAACTGGCCCGCCTGGCCGCTGGACGCCTGTACCGAGAACCAGAGCTCCACCACCTGCGGATCATCGCTGAAGCGCTGGTAGAAGCTCTCGAGGGCCTGTTCACGATCTGCTGCAAAGCCGGAATTGACCAGCGCCCGCAAGGCACCCAGGCGGTCCGTCATGTTGTCTGCACTGCGGAACTGCTCTAACGCCAGCTCCCGGGCCCGCTCATCGTCAATACTCATCAACCAGCCCAGCGCGGTATTACACAGGCTGCGACGGGCAATGGCATCCGGGCCCAGCTGGTAATCGCCCTGCTGCCGGTTGCGCCGGTAACAAGCCAGCAGGTCGTCTTTCAGCTCTTCAGCCAGGTGCTTCAACACCCGCTCCCGGGCCGCATGGATAGCCGGCACATCGGCCTGCTCCGCCAGTTCTACCAGGTAGGCTTCCGACGGCAACAACAGCATCTTGGCCACCAGTGCCTGGTCCAGAGAGGCATCGTTCAGCAATTTACGGTAGGCATCCGCCAGCCGCGGTTCAACTTCAGCCTGCTCCGGCGCACCCACCAGAGACTGGATAACATCCACGGCCAGGCGCTGGCCCGCATCCCAACGATTGAAGCCGTCCGGATCGTGGCTCATCAGGAACAACAGCTGTTCCCGGCTCCACGGATACTGCACCCGCACCGGCGCCGAGAAATCCCTCAGCAGTGACGGCACAGGCCGTTCGGCCAGGCCATGGAATTCGAAACGGTGCTCGGCCTCAGTCAGCTCCAGCACCTGCTCCAGGGGGCCGCCCTGTTCGCCCGCACTGCTATTCAACGGCAACGGCTGGCCTTTGCTATCGAGCAGGCCCATGGCGAACGGAATGTGCTGTGGCTTCTTGCCGGTCTGCCCCGGAGTGTCAGGAATGTTCTGGCGGATGGTCAGGCCATACACGCCCTTGTCTGCATCGTAGTCGTCTTCCACGCTAACCACCGGGGTGCCTGCCTGCTCGTACCACAACCGGAACTGGCTCAGGTCACGGCCGGAGGTATCTTCCATGGCCTTGACGAAATCATCCGTGGTCACCGCCTGGCCATCGTGGCGCTCGAAGTACAGATCACTGCCCTTGCGGAACATTTCATCGCCCAGCAGGTTGTGAATCATCCGCACCACTTCCGCGCCTTTCTCGTAGATGGTCAGGGTGTAGAAGTTGGAGATTTCCATGTAAGACGCGGGCCGCACCGGATGGGCCATGGGGCCCGCATCTTCCGCAAACTGTGCGGTGCGCAACAGGGTAACGTCTTCAATGCGCTTGACCGTTGGCGATCCCATGTCGGCGGAGAACTGGGAATCCCGGAACACGGTGAAGCCTTCCTTCAGGCTCAGCTGGAACCAGTCACGACAGGTAACCCGGTTGCCGGACCAGTTGTGGAAATACTCGTGGGCGACGATGGCCTCGATGCGCTGGAAGGTGGCGTCGGTCGCCGTGTCCTGGCTGGCCAGCACGCAGGAGGAATTGAAAATATTCAGGCCCTTGTTTTCCATGGCCCCCATGTTGAAGTCATCCACCGCTACGATCATGAAGATATCCAGGTCGTATTCGCGGCCATAGACTTCTTCATCCCAGCGCATGGAGCGCTTGAGGGCGTCCATGGCGAAATCGCACTTCTGCGCGTTGCGGGGCTCCACGTACATTCGCAGGTCAATATTACGGCCGGAACAGGTGGTGAAGGTGTCTTTTTTCTCTACCAGGTCTCCGGCAACCAGCGCGAACAGATAAGCCGGCTTGGGGAACGGGTCTTCCCAGGTGACAAAGTGGCGGCCGTTTTCGAGCTCGCCCTGCTCTACCGGGTTACCGTTAGACAACAGTACCGGGTAGGCGCCTCTATCCGCTTCAATCCGGGTGCGGAACCGGGCCATCACATCCGGGCGGTCCGGGTAGAAAGTGATGCAACGGAAGCCCTCGGCCTCGCACTGGGTACAGAACATTCCGGAGGACTTGTACAAACCTTCCAACCGGGTGTTGTTCTGCGGCTCGATCCAGGTAACCACCTGCAATTCGAATTGCTCCGGTACCGAAGGCACGATCAGCGCATCGCCACGGTCTTCGAAATCACCGGCAGCCAGCGCTGAGCCATTCAGCGCCACGGACTCCAGCTTCAGGCTGTCGCCGTGCAGGAACAGCGGCGCACCGGCCTCCGCAGACTCAGGATTCCGACGCACAGACAGGGTGCTGTGCACCCGGGCGCCGTCTTCAAACAATTCGAAACGCAGATCCACGTGGTCAACCAGATACGCAGGAACCTTGTATTCACTCAGGTAAATGGTTTGTGGCTGGTTGGTTCGCATTCATACTCTCCAGACAAAAGACATGGCGGGCTCAGTCGAGAACCCGGAACCGGACTTCATAGCCGGTAAATTTGCGGATATTGATCACCCCGGTGTCCAGCATCAGGTACTGCCCCTTGACACCTTCAAGCAGCCCTTCCACTTCCGGTGTTTTATCCAGGTTATGGGTTTTCACTTTCGCCGGCCATACCTGAACCGGATAACCCAGCCCAAGTGAGGCCTCGTCCACAATCCGGATGCTGTCTTCACCGTGCTCTGCGCGCAATTGCGCCAGGTCGTCTTCGATCAGCTCCAGGATTCTCTGGCGCTCCTGGGCCAGGTCCAGCTCCGGCACATCGCCCTTGAGCATGGCCCGCCAGTTGGTGCGATCGGCCACATGGCTCTTGCACGCCACCTCCACCAGCCCGGAAAGGTAGCGGCTGGAAACCCGCAGCATCGGGATCGCCGTCACCGCGCCCTGATCAATCCAGCGTGTAGGCACTTGCGAGCCCCGGGTAATACCCACTTTCAGGCCACTGGAATTGGCCAGGTACACCACGTGCTCCACCATGCAGTTGGCTTCGCCCCATTCCGGCTCCCGGCAGGTGCCCAGGTGAAAATGGCACTTTTCCGGGCTCATGATGCAGCTGTCACAAGCTGCCAGCTTGCGGAAGCAGGGGTAACAATAGCCCTGGTTGAAACTCTTCTTGGTGGTGCGATCGCAATGGATACAGCGGATCACGCCATCAAAATCCAGCCGGACCTTGCGCCCTACCAGATCATTCAGCGGAATGCGGGTATCGCCCACCGCCAGGGTATAGGCTACCGGGTCGCCGGCTTCGGCCGGCATCTTGCGAAGACGGCCGGTTACATCAATGGAGTCGCTCAAACCTTGACCTCTACAAACTGATCCGGATCGACATCATCGTTGCCCTGGCGATCCTTGCGGAACTGCACAGACGGGTCACAGGCGGTACCCGCCTTTTCACCCCGGTCGAGGTAGCCGACACGCTGTTCTTCCGGCACCTTGTGCTTTTCTTCGTAATAGATCACCGCTTCCAGGCTGATTTCCCGCTGCTCACGGGTCATGGCACGGCCGTCCGGCCACTTGCCCAGCTCAATCGCCTGTTTCAGATTGCGGTACACGTTCGGATCCAGCCGCTCGATCAACTCTTCGTAGGTCATTGCCCACCTCCTGAAAATTTGTTCATTGAAAAATCGGCAAATCCGTTTGACAGACGCAAATGATAACAATTATCATTAATTCACCAAATGACAGACGGTCGTATCATTTGGTCTCTCTCATCAGGAGCTAAAACGCTCTTTTTATGCCCCACCTTCCGGTGGGGCTTTTTTTTTGGTTTATCGCCAGCGCTTGCCCCGCAAGGGCGACAACGCGGCCACCAGCAACCCTGCCACAAAACCGCCCAGATGGGCTTCGTTGGCCATGCGGCCAAGGCCAAGCATTTCCGGCAACGGCGTAAAGCCGATCACCATCCACACCAGCGCAAAGGTCACCAGTGCCGGCGGGAACTGGAAACGCGGGCGCCTGCGCTGGCTCATCCAGCAGTAACCCAGAATGCCGTACACCACACCGGACAAGCCACCAAACAGCGGGCCGGACACCAGGTACTGCAGGCCATTGGACAGCAGGCTTGCCACCACAAACAGCACCGCCAGCCGGGCACGGCCGTCTATCCACTCAATCTGACTGCCCAGAAACCACAACATCACCGAGTTGAAGATGATGTGGGTCCAGCTGAAGTGCAGGAAATCCGGGGTAATCAGCCGCCACACCTGGCCACTGGCCAGGGACGCCGACAGCGCCTCCAGGCGGCCAGCCAGCGAGCTGAACACCTCCCAACTGAATGGCCGGGGATCCACAAACATCAGGTTTGCCGCCAGGGCGTTCTGGCCCATGCCGGTAAACCACACCATCACCACCGCGATCACTATGGTTGCGATCACAAACGGGGCGTGGCGAGGCGCGGGCTGCCAGCGGCCGTCCGGGGTAATCGGGTAAGACCTTTCGTTATCCACCTGCTCTCCCCGCCTCAGCGTGCCACACTGTCTTCACTGGTGGGATAATCCGGCTGTTCCGGCCGGTCTACATCCACCCAGACAAACTTGTCTTTCGACAGCACGTCTTCGCCGTCCATCCGGTACGCCACCAGCTTGCCGTACTTCACCGCACTGTAATCGATACAGGCCACATTGGTCTTCAGCGGCGCCGGCTTGCCATCCATCCAGTAATGGCCCACAAACACCGGGGGCGCATCCAGCGGATAGGTGATCAGCTGCCGGTACTCGGCATCCGTCAGCTCCATACGGGCCACTTCCGGGGGCAGCGGGTCTGGCTGGAACACCACGTCGGCGTAGGTTTTCGGATCATCGGCCCAGAACTTGGTGCGGAAGAATTCCCGTACATAACCGTCCTTGCCGGTAATCGACATGCCTTCCGGCAAGCGCAGGTCGGTTCCCCGCAGCAAGGTATCCATCACCTGCCCGGCAAACGACTCGATCGCTGCAGAGGCATGCAGGAAGTCTTCATCAATGCAGGCTCCGCCCTGGTTTTGCCTGAACTTGTCGATCAGGTCCTGGTCCCAGCACGCATGCACCACCCGGAAATCCTCATCGTCGATGAACAGCGGAATGGTATAGAACCATTCCAGGAATTCATTCCACTCATGAGGATACGCATCAAACTGCTCAAGGGTTTCCTTGATCAGCCGGTCGTGCCGCGGGTTGTGCTCCCGAAGGAACTGCTTGCCACTGCCCGGGCGGGCCCGGGTGCAGTAACCCAGCGCATTGTACTCATGGTTGCCCATGACAATACGGGCAGCGCCATGCTCCACCATATCCCGCACCAGGTGCAGGGCCTCGCGGATGCGCGGGCCGCGGTCGATAATGTCACCAATAAAAATTGCCTGCCGCTTCGGGTGCCGGTAAACCCCGTTCACCTTGCGGTAGCCCATCTGATCCAGCAGCCGCTGCAGCGTGTTAGCGCAACCGTGGATGTCGCCGATAATGTCGTAACCCGCCATACTCAACTCGCTGTAATCGTGCTTGCCCAGCCCAGCTTGTCACGGCAGGTGGCGTAGAAGTTGTGGTCGGTGGGGTGAATCAGCCGAACCTTGAAGGGCTTCTTGGTGATGCGAATGATGTCACCCGGCGCACAGGAAATGTTCATCTGGCCATCGAAACTGATCTGCGGATAGGTTTCGTTGGTCTCGCCGATCACCAGTTTGATCTCGCTCTTGCCATCCACCACGATCGGGCGACTGCTGAGGGTATGGGGGAACATGGGCACCAGCACCACGGCATCCAGCTTGGGATGCATAATCGGACCGCCGGCAGACAGTGAATAAGCCGTCGAACCGGTGGGCGTGGCTACAATCAGGCCGTCAGAGCGCTGGCTGTAAACAAAGTGGCCGTCGATAAACAGGTCGAAGCCGATCATCCGGGTAGACTTGCCCGGGTGCAGCACCACGTCGTTCAGGGCAGAGCCATAGCCAAGAGGCTGGCCGTTGCGCTCTACGTGGCCGTCCAGCAGAAACCGGGATTCTTCGATGTAGTCACCGGCCAGCACCTGGGCCAGCCGCTCTTCAAGGTCGTTGGGGGAGATATCGGTCAGAAATCCGAGGCGACCCCGGTTAACGCCCAGCAACGGAATCTTGGCCTTGGCCATTTCCCGGGCGGCACCCAGCAAACTGCCGTCACCACCGACCACAATCACCAGGTCGCAGATTTCACCCAGGAGCTTCTTGCTGGCCACCTGCAGGCCATGGCCCGGAATCATGGTCGCGGTGTCTTCTTCGATAATGACGTGGTAGTTGTTTGCGGTCAGGTACTGTTTCAGCTGGCGCAGCGACTCAACTACCTTGACGCTGCCCATGCGCCCGATAATCCCGATATTCCTGAACTGGTCCATGAAGTATCCCGTGGTGTCTGAATGAGACGAACAGACCCACAGTTTAACGAAACTCGGGCGGATACTGAAAAAACTTCGCGGGATCAGGCTTTATGCAGTTCGCAGCGGTCGTCTTTGCCGGCCTCGAAATCCGCCGGCTGGGACACTCTCATGATCGGTTCGCCGCACGCATTGCCGTCGGCACCAGCATGGTTGCACACCGGGTTTTCATAGTGGGCCAGCCACTCCCGGTAGGCGGCCTCATTCATGCCGCACTGGTCAGCGGCGTAGGCCTGGGGATTGGCAAAGTAGGTTTCGATATCATCGTACGGCAGTGTGATGTGGCCGACACCCGGGTGATAAGCCACCAGGAACACCACCTGGTTTCGCAACTGTTCCAGCAGCGAATCTTCCGGCACTTCGCGATTTCTGAGCTCCTGGTTTTCCTGTTCGAGGGCAACCAGCCTTTCCTCCCGCAGCTCAAGCTCCCGCTCCTTGCGCTCCAGCTGCTCCCTCAGCAGGACCGTTTCGGCATCCGATTTGCCGCCCTCAACGTCGGGCCCTGCGTCCGGATCGGCCGGGGTCTCTTTACCCAGCTGCTCCTGTAGCGCGAGGTATTGCTCATTACGCTCCTGCAGGCGATTCTTGAGCTGCTCCTTACTGACCCGAAGCCGTTCGTACTTCTGGTCCAGCTCGGTCATCTCCGAACGCAAAGCCTGCATCTCCAGGCGATGGTCACGCTGCAGGTCAGACACCGCATCCCGGTGCACGCTCTGCAGGGTTTTGATGCGCAGCCGTTGCTCCCGAAGCACCTGGGCCAGGCGGGCACGTTCGATATCGACACGCTCGTCGGTGGCCGCAGACGACGAATTCACCAGTACAGGGATATTTTCCTCTGCTGGCTCAGCCTGGCGGAAATGCAGGGTATTGGCTTCAACAGCCTTGCGAATCGAGTGGAAATGGTTGCTGCCCGGGGTCATATCCGGGTCCCAGAGTTCTTCGGCAAAAGCAGGGTCCGGACACTGGCTGCGACACACAAGGCGGATTGCGCCACCGCCCAGGTCGGGGCCCTTGGCACCCTTTTCCGCCAGCGCTTCGATGGGCACGTTCCAACTGCTGTCTGCGCGGCCTTCTTCGTCAAACCAGATCCGGAAGAACACCAGGGAGGCCACCGTCAGGTCAGGGTTGAGATTGACCAGCACGGCGCGTACATCGGTTTCGGCAAGGTCCGAAAGCCCAACATAGCCATCCAGAAAGGCACCAAACTCCGACCAACGCATCTGCCGGGACACCTGGCTACCATCCATCAAGAAGACAGCTGAGTTACCCTCGGCTGCCTGGGCGGCACTGACCATCAACCTTCTCCATGCTTGTAACTTGTTATTCGAACGACAGGGCCGGCCCGAGGGTTCCCTACCCCCTTGCCGGATTTCCATAGTCTAGCCAGACCGGCCCCAAAACACAGAGAAAAACTGCAACGATTTGTGATCAGATCTCCGCTGCCAGGCGGCTGCCCTGATCAATCGCCCGCTTGGCATCCAGCTCGGCGGCGACATCGGCACCACCAATCAGGTGCACCGGCAGGCCTGCGGCTTCAAGGCCTGCCTGCAGTTCGCGCAACGGCTCCTGGCCGGCACACACGATGATGGTATCCACCGGCAGCAGCTTGTCTTCGCCCTGCTCCGCGCCCTTGGGCGTAACCGTGATGTGCAGGCCTTCGTCGTCAATCTTGCGGTAAGACACACCCGGAACCATCTGCACATTGCGGTTCTTCAGAGATGTACGGTGAATCCAGCCGGTGGTCTTGCCCAGGTTCTTGCCGACCTTGGAAGCCTTGCGCTGCAGCAGGAACACCTCACGGGCCGGGGCCGGTACTTCCGGCTGTACGCCCTGAATACCACCACGATGCGCCACGGTCAGGTCGACACCCCACTCTTTCATAAAGTGTTCGGTGTTCAGGGACGGCGATTCACCCTGATGCACGATGAATTCGGACACATCAAAGCCGATACCGCCAGCACCGATTACCGCGACACGCTGGCCCACCGGCTTGCGACCCATCAGGGCATCCAGGTAGCCGATCACCTTCGGATGGTCGATACCTTCGATATCCGGGGTGCGGGGCTCGACACCGGTGGCCATAACCACTTCATCGAAGCCACCGGCTTTCAGGTCGTCTGCACTGACCCGGGTGTTCAGGCGGACATCCACGCCGTGCTTGTCGAGCATCACACGGAAATAACGCAGGGTTTCGTAGAACTCTTCCTTACCCGGAATCCGCTTGGCCACGTTGAACTGGCCGCCGATCTCGCTGCCGTCATCAAACACCGTCACCTTGTGGCCACGCTCTGCGGCTACGCTGGCAAAGGCGAGGCCTGCCGGGCCGGCACCCACCACCGCGATGGATTTGGGCTGAGCCGTTTTCACATAGGTCAGCAGGGTTTCGTTACAGGCGCGCGGGTTCACCAGGCAGGTGGTGAGCTTGCCGCTGAAGGTATGGTCCAGGCAGGCCTGGTTACAGCCGATGCAGGTGTTGATTTCCTCGGCACGGTCTTCGGCTGCTTTCAGTACCAGCTCGGCATCCGCCAGGAACGGCCGGGCCATGGAGACCATGTCGGCATCGCCTTCGGCCAGGATCTTCTCGGCCACATCCGGCATGTTGATCCGGTTGGTGGTTACCAGCGGAATGCTTACCTCGCCTTTCAGGTGGGCAGTTACCTTGGTAAAGGCACCGCGGGGTACCGAGGTGGCAATGGTAGGCACACGGGCTTCATGCCAGCCGATACCGGTATTGATAATCGTGGCGCCGGCTTTTTCGATTTCCTTGGCCAGCTGCACCACTTCTTCCCAGGTGCTGCCGTCTTCGATCAGGTCCAGCATGGACAGGCGGTACACAATGATGAAGTTCTCGCCCACCCGCTCACGCACACGGCGCACGATTTCAATCGGCAGGCGAATGCGGTTTTCATAGCTGCCACCCCACTGGTCGGTACGGTGGTTGGTGTGTTTGACGATGAACTGGTTAATAAAATAACCCTCGGAGCCCATAATCTCGACGCCGTCGTAGCCGGCGCGCTGGGCCAGGGCGGCACAGTTCACGTAGTCGTCAATCTGCTTCTGGATACCCGCTTCATCAAGTTCTTTGGGCTTGAACGGGTTGATGGGTGCCTGGATGGCAGAGGGCGCTACCAGCTCCGGAGAATAGGCATAACGGCCAGCGTGCAGGATCTGCATACAGATCTTGCCATCGGCCTCGTGCACGGCCTGGGTGATCACCTTGTGCTTGTCAGACTCTTCCTCGGTGCTCATCTTGGCCGCGTGCTGGAACACCGCGCCTTCGCTGTTGGGGCCGATGCCGCCGGTCACAATCAACCCGGCGCCGCCACGGGCACGCTCGGCATAGAATGCCGCCAGCCGGTCGAAGCCACCCTTCACTTCCTCAAGGCCCGTGTGCATGGAGCCCATCAGCGTACGGTTGCGAAGTTTGGTAAAGCCCAGGTCCAGGGGCTCAAGCAGGTGCGGGTACTTGCTGGTGCCAGGTGTTGCGGTCATTGCGGTGCTCCTCATCGGATTATCAGGCGGGATGTCGAGGCTCCCGTTGTTATGGGCCTACACTACCCAGCACCGAAGGCGCCAACAATATCCAAACCAAACATTTTATTATCTCTGGATAACAGCAATAATACCGATATGCCTGAAGCTAACACCCCAAAACATAACGCCCTCGGCGATATCAGCCTGCTGTATGCGGCAGTACTGCTGCGCGCAACCGAGGCCGAAGGCGGCAATATCGACAAACTGAAAGCCAGGTTCCGACTGGATGATGCCGCACTGGCCTCGGCTGATGCCCGCATCAGCATCCCCCGCTTTATGCGTCTTGGCCATGCTGCCATCACCGCAACCGGCAATCCCGCCCTGGGCCTGCGCATGGGCGCCCTGACCCGGCCGGTGGATGCGGGCATGGCCGGGCTGGCCGTAGAAACTGCAAATTCAGTCAGCCAGGCCTTCCGTAGCCTGATTCGCTATTCCCTGCTCACCAGCCAGAATTCCCGGGGCGAACCCTCGGTCGATGAATTCCAGCGCACCGTGCGCTTCTACTCGATCCAGCCCTACAACCCGTACAACTACTTTGTGGTGGATTCCATACTGGCGGCCTGGACCCAACTGGCCCGGCATATCACCGGCCGCTACGACGTGCTGGAAAAGGTATGGATAGAGTATCCATCCATTGGCCTGGACGACGTGTTCGAAAGCTGGTTTCGCTGCCCGGTAGAGTTCGGCGCCCGGGAAAACGCCATCCGCTTCAAGGAAAGCGTGTGGCGACAAAGCCCGTCCCAGGCCCATGAGGGCATGTACGAGAAGCTGTCAGGAGTCTGTGAACGGGAGCTGCGGCAAATCCGCAAAGGCTGGAGCGTGGCCGACCGGGTGCGCCATCTGTTAACCCCCCTGCTGCGGGGTGAAACACCTACGCTGGAAACACTGGCGGCCCGGCTGGGCACCACGGCCTGGACCCTGCAACGGCAACTGAGCGCCGAGGGTACCGGGTTCCGGCAACTGCTGGACGACACCCGCAAACAACTGGCAGAGGATTACCTGAAGGAAACCGATACATCACTGGCGGAAATTGCCTGGCTGCTGGGCTTTGCCAACCCGCCGGCCTTTCACAAGGCATACCAGCGCTGGCACGGAACAAGCCCGGGCGAACGGCGAAAACAAATCAGGTCAGATAGCTGAGAAAAAGCTGGAAATAAAAAGGGGATATCGAAAACAAGGGGGAGGAGATAAATGGCGGAGCGGACGGGACTCGAACCCGCGACCCCCGGCGTGACAGGCCGGTATTCTAACCAACTGAACTACCGCTCCGCGCGGCGTGCCTGAGCTGTCTTGCGACTGCTCTGTGACAACGAGGGCGCATTATAAAGACGCCCCCGTTTATGTCAACGCTTTTGAAGAACTTTTTTCAGATTTTCAGAAAACCGCCTTACATGGCGTCGACCATCACATCCTTGGTCTGGGCGGTTTTACGGTACTCGATCGGCGTCATGCCAGACCAGCGCTTGAACGCTCGGTAAAACGTGCTGGGTTCGGAGAAACCGGTCAGATACACGATCTCGTCGATGGACTCGTCGGTCGTTGCCAGCAGCTGTCGGGCCAGCCGGTAGCGGAAATCCGCCAGCACCTGGTTGAAACTGGTTTCAGCTTCGGTCAGCCGGGTGCGCAGGGTTCTGGGCTTGATACCCAGCCTTTCGGCCACCGCATCCAGTGTCACCTCACCGCTGTCCAGCAGCTCGGCAATAATCCGCTCCACCTGCCCTACGATGTCTTTCTTCTCGAGCCTCGCTACCTGCTCACTGGCAAAACGCTCGTGCAGGGCCAGCAGTTCCGGCTCGGCATGGGGCGAGGCATAGGACAGAATTTCCACCGGGAAGTACAGACGGTTTTCACGGGCGCCGAACACCACATCACAACCGAGCACTTCCTTTGCGTGGTCGATACCTTTTTCCCGCTCATGCTCGAACTCGATGCGGGAGGGATAAAAACGGCCATCGGTGATGGATTTGAAGAAGGTAATCAAGCCCTGCACAAAACACTCGTTGAAGTGCCGCAGCCGGCTGACTTCTTCCGAGGCTGCATCCAGCACCATGCAGGCTTCGTCGCCTTCCACAAAGAAATCGGTATTGGCCGCATCACTCAGCAGGCGCTGATAGTTCTGGGCCCGGCGAAGACCTTCGCCAAAGGTGGGGCTACTCAGGAACAGGTATTCCAGTACCTGCCCTTTGTAGGCCGGCAACAGTGGCCCCAGGTGCAGGCCAACATCTTCATCACCGGATACATCTTCAACCGCCTGCCAGAAATACAGCTGGGCATTGTGGGGAGTTCGGAGCTGATCGGTATAAACATACTGCTCGTCTACACCCAGACGGCTGAAAATAGCATTGGTATCAATGCCCTTTTTCTTCATCGCCTCATAAATCAGGCGCAGCATCACGCCCGCATCACGTAGTTCCTGCATAGAGTCCCGCTTTTTTATTTATCAGTTACCACTTTGACCCACCGGACAGGGTTCGGAGCACGCCGGGTCAATGCCACCTCTGGCCGGGTTTGCCAGACTTTCGTCGTACATTAGAGCATATCAGGCCACGCACGCACAGTTGTACCTGAAACCATTAATAATCGGGAGAAAGCCTTAATGCCGGATTCACTGGTCTACCACAGCGCACCGCCGGCCTTGCTGCCACTGTATGGCAAGGCCCTGCTGCCCAAACAACACAAGCCGGGCGAGCAAACCCGCATTCCGGACCTGCAGGCAGACCTGCTGGGGATTGCCACCAACACTCCGGCCCTGAAAACCTATCAGCGCATATGCGGGTTCAAGCCAGGCTCCCGGGCCCCCATTACCTGGCCCCACATCCTGGCGTTCCCCCTGCACCTGAAGCTGCTGACGGAAAAATCCTTTCCCCTGCCCTTGCTGGGGCTGGTGCACCTGCGCAACACCATCATCCAGCATCGCCCGGTCAGTGCCGGCGAAAACCTGGATATACAGGTAACGCTGGGCAACCAGCAGCGCACAGACAGGGGCATGGAGTTCGACCTGATTACCGAAGCCCGGGCCGCCGGCAAGCTGATCTGGGAAGAAACCAGCACCAACCTGTTCCGGATGGCCGGCCAGGGAACCTCCGGAGGCAGCAAGAATCCGCCGCAACTGGACCATTACTCGTTCTCTGAAGCCATCAAGGCGCCGGAAAGCATCGGCCGGCAATATGCGAAGGTATCCGGTGACCGCAACCCCATCCACATGCACGCCCTGAGCGCCCGGGCTTTCGGTTTTCCGCGGGCGATTGCCCATGGCATGTGGACCAAGGCCCACGCACTGGCGCTGTTGGAACAACAGGAAGGCTGGCAGTCAGGGCCGGTGAAGGTCAGCTGCCAGTTCAAGAAGCCGCTGTTCCTGCCCGGCACCGCGCAGCTGAACTGGCGCACCGGGGCAGACGGCTGGGACTATCAGATTCTGAATGCCAAGGGAGACGCGCCCCACCTTACCGGGCGCATAGACTGGCTATAAGGGGTCAGGCTTCGTCGGGGGTGCAGGGCGCGCCCTCGGCGCCTGCAATGGGCAACACAAACCAGAAACAGGCACCGTCGCCTTCCGGGCGCTGGTACCCGATATCGCCACCCTGGGCCTGCATCAGCGAGCGACAGGTAGCAAGGCCAATGCCCATGCCATCTTCCTTGGTGGTGTAGAACGGGTGGAACAGCTTGTCCTCGGCCTCTTCCGGCACACCGACACCGTGGTCACGCACCTCTACCCGAACACACTGATCGCCACAACGCCGTGCTGAAACCTCCACAGGCTGGGACGAACCGGCACTGCGGGTTGCCTCCAGGGCGTTGCGGATCAGATTCAGGGCCACCTGCTGCACCTGGATGGGGTCTGCCAGTACACCCGGCAGATCGTCGTCTACCCGCACCTCAATGCCGCCTTCGTTGTTGCGCATGTCCACCTCGGCAAACTGCCGGGTGTCTTCCAGCAACTCGGGCACCGACAATTCTTCCTTGCCAGTGGCAGGCTTTTTCATAAAGCGGCGGATGCGGCGGATAATCTCGCTGGCCCGGTGGGACTGGGCATCGATTTTATCCAGGGTTTCACCCAGCAGCTCAAGGTCCGGCTCGTCCTTGGCCATCATGCGCTTGGAAACCCGGGCGTAGTTGGAAATCGCGGTCAGCGGCTGGTTTACCTCGTGGGCGAAACCGGCGGCCATCTCGCCCATGGTGGTCAGGCGGGAGGTGTGGGCCAGCTGATCGCGCTGCTCCTGCACCAGCTCCCGGGCTTCTTCCAGGGCTTTCTCGCTTTCAAGCTCGGCGGTAATGTCGTGAAACACCACCACAGCGCCATGCAGCTCATCGCCATCAAGCTTCGGGGTGGCCCGGTATTCTGCAGGGAAGCTGCTGCCATCGACTCGCAGCATCTGGATATCCCGCTGGTGTTCGGGCACACCTTTGTTACAGGTCGCCATCACCGGCAGGCTGTCACGGCATTCGTCAGCTGTGGCAAAGTGCAGGTCAAAGAAACATTTGCCGATCAGGTCTTCTACCGGGCGGCCGGCAATCGCGGCGGCAGCCGGGTTGGCAAACTCGATCAGGCCGTTTTCGTCCAGCCCGTAGATGCCTTCGCTGATGGAATCCAGAATGCGGGTCTGGTCGCCCTGCAGTTCCCGGTTACGGGCCTGCAGCTCACGTTCGAGCCGGATAACCCGGGCATGGGTTTTCACCCGGGCGATCACTTCCAGGGACTGGAACGGCTTGGAGATGTAATCGGCCCCGCCCAGGGAAAAGCCCTTCACCTTGGCCTGCAGGTCGTCCAGGGCGGACAGGAACACCACTGCGATGTCGGCGGTTTCCGGATCGGCCTTCAGGCGCTCGCACACCTCATAGCCATCCATCTCCGGCATCATGATATCCAGCAGGATCACTTCCGGGTGGTGACGGTGGGCCAGGTCCAGTGCTTTCTCGCCTTCGTTGGCAATCAGCAGGCGGTAGCCTTTGTCTTTCAGGGTCTCGTAGAGGACTTTCAGGTTCTGCGGGTTGTCATCAACCAGCAGGACCGTCACCTCTGAGTTCTCACTGACAACTTCAGTCATACAAGCGTGGCCGGTTATAAACGTTCTGGCATGATGACCACAGCAACCGGCTTAGTCGATAAGGTCCTTTACGGACAGAACCATACGCACCAGATGTGCAAGGGAATGTGTACCCATCTTGTGCATAACCCGGGAACGGTGGATTTCCACGGTGCGCTGGCTGATCTCCAGCTCGATGGCAATCACCTTGTTGGCCTGGCCGGCAATCATGCGGTCCATGATTTCGGCTTCCCGCGGGGTCAGGCTTTTCACCCGGCGGATGATTTCCTGTTTTTCGTCCAGGGTCTTGCGCTGCTCGAGGTCCTGCTCCAGGGCCGCCTCGATCTTTTCCAGCAGGGCTTCTTCCCGGTACGGCTTCTGGATGAAGTCCACCGCGCCTTCTTTCATGGCGTCTACCGCCATCGGCACGTCGCCGTGACCGGTCACAAAGATGATGGGCAGAATCGAATGCTTTTCGTTCAGCTTCTTCTGCAGCTCCATGCCGTCCATACCCGGCATACGGATATCCAGCACAATGCAGCCGGCCATTTTATCGGAGTAGTCATTCAGAAAGGCGTTGGCGCTCTCAAAGGTCTTCACCGGCTTGCCATCGGATTTCAGCAACAACTCCAGGGAGTCGCGGACGGCTTCGTCGTCTTCTACCACGTACACAGTTTGCTGGATATCAGTCATGGATCTCTATTCTCCTGTCCGTTTTATTATGGTCCTGGTCAGTGGATGGACGGGTCTTTGTGCTCGTCCCGCGCGTGTTCCTGCCGCTCGTGTTCCCGCATTTTCTCAAGCCGCTGCTGAATAATGCCAAAAACACTCTGCCTGGGATACCGGCCTTTGTCATTCGCCTTGCCAGCGGGCTTGCCCAGCAGCAAGGTAACGGCCTCTTCCACCCGGCTTACCGGGTAAACCGCAAACTTGCCATTGCGCGCAGCTTGCACCACTTCACTGTCGAGCATCAGGTTCTGCACGTTGGTTTCCGGAATGATCACACCCTGGGTGCCGGTCAAACCGCCCTTGAGCTCGCAGGTGGCAAAGAAGCCTTCAATTTTCTCGTTCACACCGCCGATGGGCTGCACCTCGCCAAACTGGTTCACTGAACCGGTAATGGCCAGGTCCTGGCGCACCGGCACACCGGACAACGACGAGATCAGCGCCACCAGCTCCGCCAGCGATGCGCTGTCGCCGTCTACCTCACCATAGTTCTGTTCCATAGTCAGGCTGGCAGACAGGTGCATGGGGTCGTTCACCGCAAAGTAAGACGCCAGCCAGGAGCTGAGAATCATCACACCCTTGGAGTGAATGTTGCCACCCAGCTTTACGTCACGCTCGATATCCATCACGGCACCATCACCATAGTAGCAGGTTGCCGTTACCCGGTTAGACAAGCCGAACTCGAAACCGCCGGTAGACAGCACAGACAACGCATTCACCTGCCCCACGCAGGTGCCGGAGGTGGTGACCAGCGTGGTGCCGTCGCGAATGGAATCGTAGAACTGGTCACGAATGCGACTGCTGCGGTAACGGGCACTTTCCAGCGCCCGCTCCACGTGCACCTCGGTAATCAACCGGGCACCGGCCTGGCGGGCCCAGAAATCCGATTCACGCAGCAGATTGGCAATATCCGCGGCATGCAGAGATAACCGGTCCTGGTGGTCGGCCATACGGGCGCTGTGTTCGATTACCCGGGCCACCGCCCTGGTGTTGCAATGCAGCAGTTTCTTTTCCACCACCAGGCTGGCAATAAACTTGGCGTACTGCAGCTGGCTTTCCGCCGTGCGGTACATTTCATTCTCGAAGTCCGCCGTTACCCGGAACAGCTCGGCAAACTCGGAATCGTATTCCTGCAGCAGCATCCAGGTTTCGCGGTCCCCGAACAGCACAATCTTCACGTCCAGCGGCACCGATTCCGCCTCGATGGAAATCGTCCCGGAGAGGGTCAGTTCCCGCTCCAGGGAGTTGATCTGAAGGGTACGGGAGCGCAGCGCCCGCTTCAGGCCATCCCACACGAAGGGCTGCTCCAGCACCTTGATGGCATCCATCAGCAGGTAACCACCGTTGGCCTTGTGCAGGCTGCCGGGGCGAATCAGCGAGAAGTCAGTAAACACCGTGCCCTTGTAGGTGACGTTTTCCACGTAACCGAACAGATTGTGGTAGGTGGGGTTATCTTCCACCACCACGGGTACTTCGTTGCTGGTCTGGTGTACCAGCACATTCACGATGTAGCGGCGGGGTGTTTTCTTGTCCAGCGACGCATAGGCAATGGCCGCCTGTTCTTCGTCGTCTTCCAGGAATATATCCAGGTTTTCAGCCAGGTCTTTGCGCACCGCTTCCAGGTAGGCCGTTACGTCTGGCAGCTCTTTATACTTGTCTTTCAGCTCGTCAATCTGGTGGCCGGAGATGCCTTCCAGGGTTTCCTGGTTCAGGGCCTGTTGTTTCTCGGCGTATTCCTGCTCCCAGTCTGCCAGCTTGCGCAGAACCTGCCGGAGTTTCTTCTCCAGCTTGTTGATGACTTCCTCGAACTTGTCCCGCTGCTCCTGGGTGAGGGCCTGGAAGCTTTCCGCCGTGTGGGGCTCTTCGCCGTTCATAGCCACCAGCCGGTATCCGCCGGGGGTGCTGATGGTCAGGCGCACTTTCTTGCGCTTGGCCTGGTTGGCTACTTTTTCGAGTTCGTCTTCCTGCAGTTTGACGTAGTCGTTCTTCAGCTGCTCGGCGCGCTCCAGAAAACTGTCGCCCTCGAAGGTCTGGGGAATCATCTTCACCAGCCGGGCCATCAGCTTTTCCATGTCCTGCTTCAGCTGGGTGCCCTTACCCGAGGGCAGCTTCAGCAGCTTCGGATTACGGGGCTCTTCGAAATTGGCCACGTAACACCAGTCATGGCTTTGCTGTTCGGTGTCTACATGGTGCTCCAGGTAGCGCAGCATCATGGTGCGCTTGCCCAACCCGTTCCGGCCTACCGCATACACGTTGTAACCACCGTGGGGCATGGCCAGTGCGAAGCGCACGGCTTCCTGGGCACGGTTCTGGCCGACGATCTCAGCCAGCGGCTCAAGTTGCCGGGTGGTTTTGAATGGCAGCTCTTTCAGAACACAGGATTTGTAGAGTTGGTGCAGCGGCAATGACTTCAAGTTTGCTTCCCGTCGACATCGTTTTGAATGGTTTTGAACCCGCCATTGTAGTGTTTGCCAGACAGACTGTCGCCTACCGGTTCCGGTTTTATCCGATCAGGCCGGAGCAACTGCCGGGTGAGACGCCAGTCACACTTTTCATGTTGATCAATTTTCAGACAACCCGGTGCTGGCTACACTTGAGGGTCCGGATGGCTTCCGGAAACAACAAAGACAAAAAGACAGTGGATGCAGCCATGGCAAGTAAGCCCTCAGATCGCCGAATCAAGGAACGGTTTCCCGCCACCTGCCTGAGCGTACAGCTCAGCGAGCGCGGCTTCTTTGGCCGTGGCAAGAACCCGGTGGCCGTGAACTGCCTGGATATGAACCGCTACGGCATGGCGGTTCAGTGCCCCCGGCCGGTCGAACCCGGCGCCCGCCTGTACCTGCAAATCCGCGGCAAATACATAAACGAACCCCGCGTAGCGGCCCGCGTAGTCCGCTGCCAGCCATGGCGCACCGGCTTCCGGGTGAGCGTTCAGTTCAGTTACTGCCTGGACCAGAAACGCTATTCCCGGGCCGTCGACAATGCCCTGTCACGCATTGAAGGCTTTTACAGCCGCCTGGCCGGCTAGGCCACCGCATGCCCGCTTACCCGGTTTTACCAATCCACTGCACCAGATCCTCGAACAACATGGGCCGGGCAAAGTAGTAGCCCTGGAAGCTCTCGCAACCATGGCTCTTCAGGTAGCAAAACTGCTCCTGGGTTTCCACGCCTTCGGCTACCACGTTCAGCCCCATTTCCCGGGCCAGGGTGATCACACCCTTGCACACCGCCGCGTCTTTCTCGTTGGTGGTGACATTGTCCACAAAGCTGCGGTCGATCTTGATGTTGTCCACCGGCAGGTCTTTCAGGTAACTGAAACTGGAAAAACCGGTGCCAAAATCATCAATGGCCGTGGCAACCCCCATGCCGTTCAGGGCATTGAGGATCTCAATGGCGCCTTCGCTGTCTTTCATCAGGATGCCTTCGGTCAGCTCCAGTTCCAGGTGTTCCGGTGCAAGACCGGTGTCTTCCAGAATCGACCTGAGCACCGTCAGAAAGCCCGGGCGGTGGAACTGCAGCGGCGACAGGTTCACCGCCATACGGCCCTTCAGCAGCCCCATCTCAAGCAACCGCCGGGCGTCTTTACACGCCTGGGTGGTTACCCACTTGCCCAGGTGGGCAATCTGGCCGGTTTCCTCGGCTACGGGAATAAAGTCTGCGGGTGAGATAAAGCCTTTCTCCGGATGTTTCCAGCGAACCAGGGCTTCCAGACCACAGAGTTGGCCATCCCGGTCTACCTGAGGCTGGTAATTCAGGAACAGCTGACCGGTTTTGATGGCTTCCTGTAATTCATTACGCAACTCCACACGCTTGGACAGCTTGGAATCCAGGTCTTCGGAGTACACCACATAGGTATCACGCCCCTGCTGCTTGGCCTTGTACATGGCCATATCAGCCTGCTGAATCAGCTTTTCCGGCCCGGTGGACTGCTTGTCCAGCAAGCTGATGCCGATGCTGGCAGAAATATAAAGTTCATGACTGCCCACCTGATGAGGGTCCGCAATGCTATCCAGAATCCGGTTTGCCACTTCGTCAGCCTGGGCCGGGGAGGTCAGGTCAGGTAACAGCAACACAAACTCGTCGCCTCCAAAACGGGCCAGCGTATCTTCCGGCCGGGTTACCAGCTCCAACCGCCTGGCAATGCTGATCAGCAGGCCGTCCCCCACTTTGTGGCCAAGAGCATCATTGATCGGCTTGAATTCATCCAGGTCTACAAACAGCACGGCCAACTGTTGATCATTCCTCTGGGCCAGCGCCACGTCGTGAGTAAGCCGATCTTCAAACAGGCTGCGGTTACCCAACCCGGTCAACACGTCGTGAGTAGCCTGATAGGCAAGTCGGTTTTCCTGCTCTTTCTTCTCCGAGATGTCGGTCATGATGGCGGTAAAGTGGGTAACCCGGTCATCGTCATCTTTCACTGGTGCCAGCGCGACATGGTTCCAGAACGGCGTTTCGTCCCGACGATAGCTTTTCAAGGTGACACTGGCTGCACGCCCAAACCGAACCGCGGTCCAGATAGCGTCCATATCGCTCTCTTCGGTTTCCGGGCCGGTGAGCTGCTTTACCGGCGCTCCGATCACTTCCTCGTGGGAATATCCCGTGATGGCCGTGAACGCAGAGTTCACGAACACCACCGGCATGTGGCTTTCCCGCACATCAACCACCACCACAGCGTTCTCGCTGGACTCCAGGCTGCGCTGCAGAATCCTCTGGTTTTCCTGTGCCTGGTGCCGGTCGGTTACATCCTTCACCAAGGCAAAGACACCCACTACCCCTGCATCCACCATAATCGGAACAAACGCACATTCATAGTTCCTGCGTTTGCCCAGGGCGTTCAGAAAGGCCACTTCAAAGGTCTGAGGATGGCCTGCCACGGTATTCTGAAAGGCCGTATCAAACACAACAAAGTCGGCCTCATCCATAGCGCCGTGAGTCAGAACATCCTGGTAACGGGCAACCCCCAGATCCCGGTTGGTAAACCCCACGATCTTCTGGGCTACCGGGTTAACCGCCTGGTAAACCCCTTCGCGGTCGAAGGCAAACACTGCATCCGGCGACTGAGAGAACAACGACCGGAAGCGTTGCTCTGCCACGTTGATTTCCCTGGCCTGCCGTTTCTGCAAGCCCAACAGGCTGCGCCCCATAATCAGCATGTAACTCATCAACAGCCCGAAACCAAACAGTGCCGGCGGCAGCATTCCCCGCAGAGAAAGTACCGATGCCGGGCCAGCCGTGGCACTGAGCACAAGGTCCGGGCCGTTGGGAATGTTTACTGGCACATGCTCGTAAACCTCATGTTCCAGGTGATGAAGTGCAATAGCTCGCTCCACAGCCGGGCTGTCCGCTCCCTCAAGCCGGATCTCGAAATCGTAATAGTCCCTGGATGATTCAAGCGCCAGCAACTCCGCCACATCAAATACCGCGAGGAAATACGCACCCGAACCCAGGTCTGGCCGCACCAGGGCGATCGCCGAAAACGGCTTAGCCGGGTCCGGGAATATCCAGGCGCTGGCCAACCGTTCGTCGCGCGCTTTGCGAACCCAACCCAACACTTCCGGGTTGACGGTCTGATCCATCACCCACAGCAGATCCTCAGGGTTACGGCTCCGCCGCCACACCGGAGACCGACCATCCCGGAACAGCATCAGAGACTTCAGGGCAGGCGTGTCTTTGAAGTACCAGCGCATTTCGGTTTGCTCGAGAGCTTCAGGCACTTCAAAGCCCAGCGACGCCCAACGGTTGGCCAGCCGATCAATCAACGCAACAGAAGACTGCAACTCCAGTTTTAACTCACTGGCGTAGTACTGAATGGTAGAGCGGGCAATGTGGTGTCGCTCTTCATGGGTGCCCCAACTGGCAATGACCGACAACACAAACGTGCCAAATACGCCAGCCACCCCAGCAACTACGCCGTCTCGCCGCAGCATGAACGGCTTATTGGGATTGCGCTGGGCCAGGATAATCAACGCGATGCCAAACCCCAGGCAAAACAACCCGGCAATCAGCGAAAAACCTTCAACCAGACCGCCCGGATCACCCAACAGGCCCCGGCGGACATTCTCCAGCACCGCATAGGAGCCAATGGCCAAGCCAAAACAACCCGCCAGCAAGGCATACAACCGCCCTGCTGCCCCGCGCAGCCCGATGAGAGATACGCTGGCCAGCACCAGCACGGCGACTGCCGGCAAGATCTTCAGTCGAGGCTGCCCACTGAGCAGCGACACCGCTGAGCCGTCCCCGCTATCCAGTAGGTTGTGGCCCAGACTGTATGCACCCAGGCCCACCAGCATTATCCCGAACGCGAGTTGCCAGAGGCGCTTTCGAAAGAAAATAGCAGTCATTGCCCCTGCACCGGCAATAATCGCCAGCGCCCCCTCTGCCGTAAGCATCAGGCTCTGAGGCATCGGCACCATCGGGAAGGCTGTGATAATTAATGCCAGGACGCCGGCCTGAAGGCCGCACAGAAAGAGAATCAGTAAGCAGGCCTGGAGCCTGAGGTCGCGAGTTGGCTGTGGCATGAAAAAACTTTGTTGTCGCCCGGAAGTAAGGAGAAATTAACAAGTTACTAGCACCTGAATACTAGCAGTTGATTTTAGCCAATTCCGTTGTTTCCTTGTTACCGAATAGCCCTCCTCGCCTATCGGCGGTGGCCAGCACCAATTAAACGCCGTTGCGCCGGGGTTTTCAGATAATTCCGGCATCCAGGCTGGCCGCCACAAACAGCCCCAGCTCTTCACACTGGTCGGCAAATTCGGGCTGGTAGTCACCCCGGCACAGCAGGGGCTCCTGGATGAGCTTCCAGCGCAAGCCAGTGGTGATGCTGTCTATGGCGCGGCGTGTGCCGGTGCCGTCGTGGCCGGCGCGGATATAGAAGGTAAAAGGCAGGCCCTGGGTTCTTTCCAGGCAGGGGTAATAGCTACGGTCAAAGAAGTCTTTGAGGGCACCCGACATATAGCCGAGGTTTTCAGTGGTGCCAAGGATGATGGCATCGCAGGCGAGGACATCTTCGGGGCCGGCTTCGAGCGGCGCTTTCACCACCACTTCCACCGCTTCAATATCCGGGTTACGGGCGCCCTTTTCCACGGACTCCCGTAACCGCAGGGTATTGGGAGACGGTGCATGGGCTACTATCAACAGTCGCTTCATGTAACGCCTCCCGGGGTCTTACTTAGAGCAATTCACCGTTCGCTTCCACCGGCGCTTCTGCCGCTTCTTTCTTCACCGGCTTGGGCATCAGCTTGTCACGAACCTTGGCTTCGATTTCGTTGGCGATGTCCATATTCTCTTCCAGGAACTTGCAGGCATTGGCCTTGCCCTGGCCGATCTTGTCGCCGTTGTAGGCGTACCAGGCACCGGATTTGTCGACGAAGCCTTCTTTCACACCCATGTCCAGAACTTCGGCCATGTGGTAGATGCCCTTGCCGTACATGATCTGGAACTCGGCCTGCTTGAACGGCGGAGACACCTTGTTCTTGACAACTTTTACGCGGGTTTCATTACCTACCACTTCGTCGCCGTCCTTCACCGCACCGATGCGGCGGATGTCCAGGCGTACGGAAGAGTAGAATTTCAGGGCGTTACCGCCGGTGGTGGTCTCGGGGCTGCCGAACATCACACCGATCTTCATACGAATCTGGTTGATGAACACCATCAGGCAGTTGGCGTGCTTCACATTACCGGTCAGCTTACGCAGCGCCTGGGACATCAAACGGGCCTGCAGGCCTACGTGGCTGTCGCCCATTTCGCCTTCAATTTCCGCTTTCGGAGTCAGGGCCGCTACCGAGTCGACGATGATGACGTCGATGGCATTGGAGCGTACCAGCATATCCGCGATTTCCAGGGCCTGCTCGCCGGTGTCCGGCTGGGAGACCAGCAGGTCGTCGACGTTTACGCCCAGTTTTTCAGCGTAGATAGGGTCCAGTGCGTGCTCGGCGTCGATGAAGGCACAGGTTTTGCCGGCTTTCTGCGCTTCGGCGATCACTTGCAGGGTCAGGGTGGTTTTACCGGAGCTTTCCGGGCCGTAGATCTCTACAATCCGGCCATACGGCAAGCCACCAATACCCAGGGCCACGTCCAGCCCCAGGGAGCCGGTGGATACCGCAGGAATGGCTTCACGGGGCTGGTCGCCCATTTTCATCACGGCGCCCTTGCCGAACTGGCGTTCAATCTGGCCCAGTGCTGCGCTGAGTGCTTTCTTGCGGTTGTCTTCCATTGTTACCTGCCCCTCACTATTCGATATGACGACACCGGAGGTGTATCCAGTGTTTTCCTGTATATTTGAACAGTATTAAAACATAAGCCTTGGCACAGACCAACCCCTGCCGGGGTGAAAAACATCACAGTGTTTTCAGAAACTCCGTAACCCCTTGCAACACATACAAAACCGATTGCCGGCGTACCTGTTCCCGGTCGCCGTCAAAGTGCTGAACACGGGTTTGTGTGTTGTCCGGGCCGGTACCCCAGGCAAACCATACCGTGCCTACCGGCTTTTCCTCGCTGCCGCCGCCGGGGCCGGCAACGCCGCTGATGGCCACGGCCACATCCACACCGGTGGCGCGAACCGCACCGGCCACCATCTGGCGGACCACCGGTTCGCTGACAGCGCCGTGCTCGGCCAGCACCTTTTCTTCTACGCCCAGAATGGCCTGTTTGGCCTCATTGCTGTAGGTCACCAACCCGGCCATCACATAGGCAGAGGAACCCGCCCTGTCTGTCAGCACCTTAGCCACCCAGCCACCGGTGCAGCTTTCGGCGGTGGCCATGGTTCTGCCCTGCTGTATCAACAAGTCTCCCAGCGCATTGCCGGCGGTTTCCAGTTGCTGATCGGTTGCTTGCATAGCCTTCTCCAAGATCCTGTTGCCAAACCCTTCGTTTCATCCCGGGCGTTATTTTCTTACAATCCCCGCTTTGACCCAAACGCACGATCAACCGGACGCTTCCATGCCTGCAACCCAGACCGATCTTTCCAAGCATACCCCCATGATGCAGCAGTACCTGAAGATCAAGCGGGAGCACCCGAACGAGCTGGTGTTCTACCGCATGGGTGACTTCTACGAGCTGTTTTACGACGATGCCAAGAAAGCGGCCGAGTTGCTGGACATTACCCTGACCGCCCGGGGACAGTCCGGCGGCAACCCTATTCCCATGGCCGGCGTGCCTTTCCACGCCGCTGAAGGCTACATTGCCCGCATGGTGCGCGCGGGTCAATCCATTGCCATCGCCGAACAGATTGGCGATCCGGCCACCAGCAAGGGGCCGGTGGAACGAAAAGTGGTGCGCATTGTTACCCCCGGCACTCTCAGCGATGAAGCCTTCCTGGAAGACCGCCGTGACAACCTGCTGGCCGCGATTTTCAGCCATAAAGAGCAGTTCGGCTTTGCCTCGCTGGATATTTCCAGTGGTCGCTTTGCGGTATCTGAACTGGACAGCCTGGAAGCCCTGCAGGGCGAACTGCAGCGCTTGCGCCCGGCCGAGATCCTGATCAGCGAAGACTTCCCTTTCGGTGACCTGCTGGAAGGCTTCACCGGTGTGCGCCGGCAAGGCCCCTGGCTGTTCGAGCTGGACTCGGCCCGCCGTGTGATTACCCAGCAGTTGCAGGTGCGTGACCTCACCGGTTTTGGCTGCGAAGACCTGCACCTGGCGATTTGTGCCGCCGGCTGCCTGCTGCAGTACGCCCGGGAAACCCAGCGCACCGCCCTGCCCCACATTCGCAACCTGACCCGGGAACGCCGGGAAGACGCGGTAATCCTGGATGCCGCCAGCCGCCGTAACCTGGAAATCGACACCAACCTGATGGGCGGCCAGCAATACACCCTGGCCTGGGTGATGGACCGCACGGCCACCGCCATGGGTGCCCGGGAATTGCGCCGCTGGCTGAACCGCCCGCTGCGGAATGTGGAAGTGGTTCAGCAACGCCAGCAGTCAGTCTCGGCCCTGCTGGACGGTTTTCACTATGAACCGGTGCACGACCTGCTCAAGCGTGTGGGCGACATCGAACGGATCCTGGCCCGGGTAGCCCTGCGCTCTGCCCGGCCCCGGGACCTGGCCCGCCTGCGGGATGCTTTCCAGACCCTGCCAGAGCTTCAGGAAGCCCTGAAGCCGGTTAATTCCAGCCATGTAGCCCAGCTGGCCGGAACCATTGGCGAATACCCGGAGCTTGCTGACTTGCTGGAGCGGGCCATTATCGAAAACCCGCCGGTGGTAATCCGCGAGGGCGGCGTGATCGCCGAGGGCTTCGATGCTGAGCTGGACGAGCTGCGCAACATCAGCGAGAACGCCGGCCAGTATCTGCTGGATGTGGAAACCCGGGAGCGGGAGCGTACCGGCATCTCTACCCTGAAAGTGGGCTACAACCGGGTGCACGGCTATTACATTGAAATCAGCAGGGCCCAGTCTGCCCAGGCGCCAGTGGATTACATCCGTCGCCAGACCCTGAAAAACGCCGAGCGCTTCATTACGCCCGAGCTGAAAGAATTCGAAGACAAGGCCCTGAGTGCCAAGAGCCGCGCCCTGGCCCGGGAAAAAGGCCTGTATGACGACGTTCTGGAAACCGTGGCCGAACAACTGGCGCCGCTGCAGGATGCCGCCCAGGCCCTGGCTGAGCTGGATGTACTGAGTAACTTTGCCGAGCGCGCCACCAGCCTGCGCTTTACCGCACCGGAGTTTACTGACCAACCCGGTTTTGATGTGGAAGAAGGTCGCCATCCGGTGGTGGAGCAACTGCTGGACGAGCCTTTTGTGCCCAACAACCTGCTGATGGACGCAAAACGCCGGATGCTGGTGATTACCGGCCCGAACATGGGCGGTAAGTCCACCTACATGCGTCAGGCCGCCCTGATTGCCCTGCTGGCTTACACCGGCAGCTTCGTGCCTGCCAACCGGGCGGTGCTGGGGCCGGTAGACCGGATTTTCACCCGCATGGGCTCTTCCGACGACATCGCCGGTGGCCGCTCTACGTTCATGGTGGAGATGACCGAAACCGCCAACATCCTGCACAACGCCACCGAACACAGCCTGGTGCTGATGGACGAAGTAGGCCGTGGCACCAGCACCTTCGACGGCCTGTCCCTGGCGTGGGCCACGGCAGAGCACCTGGCGAAGGACATTCGCTGCTACACCCTGTTTGCCACCCACTACTTCGAGCTGACGCAACTGGCGGATGACCTGGAACATGCGGTGAACGTGCACCTGACCGCCACCGAGCATGATGATTCCATCGTGTTCCTGCACAATGTGCATGACGGCCCCGCCAGCCAGAGCTATGGCTTGCAGGTGGCCAAGCTTGCCGGCGTGCCGCAGGATGTTATCCGTAACGCCAAGGCCCAGCTGGCACACCTGGAAGGCAGTGCCAGCCCGTCAGCGCCGGCCCCGGAGCATGTGCATGAACCGGCACCGAAAGCCGTCAAACAACCGGCCAGCGCGGAAACGGTTTATCAGGGTGATATGTTCGCCATGGCGGAGCCAAGCGCGGTGGAAGAGGCCTTGCAGCAGCTGGATGTTGATGGCCTGTCGCCCCGGGAGGCCCTGAACCAGCTGTATGAACTGCGGGCATTATTGAAGAAATAACAGAAAACTGGGCCAAACTTGATCTGTGTAATAAGGTTATAGCAGCCCAATGCTTGCGGCTACGGGGGCCGCTCCCTACAATATCGCGCACAAAATTATAGATGGGGCCGGATTTTCAGGGCTCCTGATGAGACTGAATGTTCTACGAACCAGGGATCTGACTATGGCGTTTATCGTTACTGATAACTGCATCAAGTGCAAATACACCGACTGCGTGGAAGTGTGTCCGGTAGACTGCTTCTATGAAGGCCCCAACTTTCTGGTGATCGACCCGGACGAGTGCATCGATTGCGCCCTGTGCGAGCCCGAGTGCCCGGCGGAAGCCATCTTCTCTGAAGACGAACTGCCGGCAGGCCAGGAAGCCTTCGTTGAGATCAACGCGGACCTGGCCGGCAAGTGGCCGAACATCACCGAGAAGAAAGACCCGCTGCCAGACGCCGACGAGTGGGACGGCCAGCCCGACAAGCTCCAGTACCTGGAGCGCTGAGGCCAAAAGCTGTCAGCAGCTACAAAAAAGCCGGAAGAGCGATCCTCTTCCGGCTTTTTTATTTCAGGCCTGTGCAGCCCGGCTTACCCCTCTGCCAGCAACTTCTTCGCGGCAGCAGACTTGTAGAAGCTTCCCAGCCTTCTGCGCACCAATGCCTCCATATAACCTTCCTTGTGCAGCACATCGATAATCGGCAGGCCGAGCTCGGCAATTTCCGTAACAATCACTTCCCGGGTCACCCCGATATCATTCAGCAGGTCCATCACCGGCCGGTCGCCATACTTGGCAAACAGGTGCTCTACCACCGCCCGGGCGCAACCTTCAAAGTAGGCGGTTTTACGGAAGTTCAGCCAGAAGTCATAACCCAGTACCACAAACTCCTGTAGCTCCACCTCACCCAGCCCGTCCTGGAGCTCGGCAATGGTCTGGTTCTCCAGCGATACCCAGGCCGCCATCACGCTGTCGCGCAATTCATCGTCGGTCAGTGCCCGGTGCAGGAACTGCTCGCTGCGTACAATCAGCCCCGGCAAGCTCTCTGCCAGCCAGGCCTTGATGCGCCGCTCGAAAGTTTCATCCAGCCCCGGCACGGCCTTGTTGGCCATTTTCTTGCCGAACTTCATCACCGAACCCACTCCCGGCACCGAGCGGGTAATCAGGTTGTCTTCATACAGGTAATTCACCAGCCCGTGGTACACCACGTTCGACACCAGCTCCTGGTACACCGGGTGTGCCATGATCTCGCTGATGATCCGCTCCCGCTGCTGGCGAAGCTCCAGGGCCTCTTCGATAAAGCCGCTGGCCTGCTCCCGTGACAGGATTTCGCCCAGCGTGGTGTCTGCCTGAACCGGCGCTTTGAGCACTTCTGCCGCCATCTCCGCAGCCAGTTCCGGAATGCCGGCATCCAGTTCCATGTTCACGGCGATGCGCTTGATCACGCCCATTACCTGCTCGGGGCTGATCAGCCGGCCCAGCGGGACTTTTTCGGCATAGCCAAGCAATTCATCCACTTCCTGTTCCAGGAACTTCTTCAGCTTGGCGCCTTTGAGGGAGGCCACTTCGTGCTTTACGTGGGCTTCAAACAGGGTATCGACAAGACTGGGGGCAGTTTTGCTCATAGAGCTGGCATCCTTTGGCTGAATTCCTGAAGTATGCCGGTGAGGCTAACACGGAAGCAGGCAGCTGGGGTTTGCCGGAATTACCGGCGAACCCGTGATTATGGGCCAGTCCGGCAACCGGCCCGGCAAAAACAGACGGTTACTGGAAGTCTGAAAACTCGTGGGGTTCCGCCGCCAGCGCCAGGCACAGGCTGCCGGGCCCAACGTAAATGGAGCTGGTAATGCCCATCTGCGACAACAGCAACTCTACACCGTGCTTTTCACAGGCATCGCGCAGGCGATTCAGGCCCGGCAGCTCTTCGATCTCAGTCCAGCTCAGGCCGCAGGACAAACTTACATAGGGTGTCAGCAAACCAGCTTCCAGACGGCCGATGGCGTAATTCATCACCTTTTCAACCGCCACGTTGAAGTCGCGGGTTTTGGCCACCGGCTTGCCTTCCACGCCCTGCCCGAAGATCACCGGGTTGATGTTCAGCACCTTACCCATGAAGGCGGCCATCGCAGACACGCTCTTGTCGCCGCGGCGCCGGGCCCGTTCACGGATGTAATGCAGGTCGCGGGGAATCACGCAGGTGTAGATCTTGTCGGTGAAGGTTTCCACCTCGTGGCGCAGGGCATTCTTGGAGACTTTCTGGTTGATCAGCCGCAGGGTGTGGGCCGCCAGCAATCCCTGGCCCGCAAAGATCTGCTTACTGTCGATGACCCGCATGGAGAATTTGCCTTCCCGGCCGGCGGCCTTGCGGGCGCCTTCGTAGTTGGCCATCACGGTGTTCATGGCTTCGGAGGCGTGGTCGAAAATCTGGCTGCGGCTTCGGGTGACGGTTTCACAGATGGCCACATCAAACTGAGTGACAATCTTTTCCATGAACAGGTTGTGGATCTGTTCTGCGGAAAAGGCTTCGGTTTCCGCCTGGTGGCCTTTATCAAGCAGGCCGCTCTGGTAGAACTCCTGGGTACGCACAGGATCGTGGGTATCGATGTAGGTCTGGCCATCAATAATGGCCGTTACCGGCAGCACAAACAGATCGTGTTTGCGGGAAAATTCATAGGGTAGATCACAGGCGGAATCAACGATCAAACCAACTCGCATGTGCAAAGGCCTCCGGGGTTCGGGTGTTTCCTCAGGCGGGAGCACCCTTTCTTGTGATTATTCTGGAGACACAAGTCTTGCACATGCCGGCGATAATTTCAGCCGCCCCGTGAAGCCGTTAACAAAAAGGCCCACGACAACAAATCCGGTAACCGAAAACAAAAAAAAGGAGGCCGAAGCCTCCCAAGGACACACAGTGGGTTGGTGCCGCTGCTAGCTCAGCGGCACCGGGTTCAGAATTACTCGCTCTTCTCGGCGCCCGGCGCTTCCGGGTCAGAGGTAAACTTCAACAAGTGAGTACGCTCGATCAGGTAGTACAGGATGGCACCGGTGGCCAGGCCCCAGCCTGCGCCGTACACCGCCAGTACCACACCCATGGTGCCGGCAATGCCACGCTCAGTGTTGTTCTCCAGCTGCTCCAGGCCCACCATCAAACAGATGTAACCGGTCAGCAGCAGGGTCAGTGACAGGGCAATCGGCAGCACCGGCTGGAAGAAGCTCACCAGCGGCAGCACGAACAACGCAATGAAACCGGTAATCCAGAAGGTGCCACCACCGCTGTAGATGGAATCCATAGCATTACGGCCATACTTGTAGCGCTCGGCCATAGTAGCGGTTACGGCGGTCCAGATTGGGCCGGCCAGGCCAGGATACGGCGCGAAGAACGCATGGCCACCGTTCCGGATGGCGGTTACCAGGTGGGCGCGGTCGATGCTGTTGTCGATGTCTTCATCTTTGCGCAGGTGGTCGACACGGCTCATCAGGGATTGACCCACCACGATGTCACCAAAGGCGATGACGTAGGCGATCACCGCGGTCGGAATGGCATACAGGAAAATGTTCAGGTCCGGGAAACCCACGCTGAACGGCAGGTAGTTCCACAACTGGTCAAAGGCCGGCTTGGTGATGCCCCACTGTACGTCGGGGACTTCATACTCGCCAACGGCAAAGCCCACCAGGATGGCCACAACCATGCCCGGCACCATGCCGTAGTTGGCAATCTTGCGGGCAATGTTGCTCTTGTCCACAAAGCCTTTGAAGGAAACGGAGAACATCAGGTACAGGCACACCAGGCCACCCACAATTAGGGAGATTGGCGTGTTGGCCAGGCGGCCACCGGCCTCGATTTCGCCCATCAGTGCAGCAATACCGGCACCGATGATAATACCGCCCTTCATGGACCGGGGAATCCAGTTCACCAGCTTGCTGCCCAGGCGGGTAACACCCAGAAACAGGAAGATCAGGAACACCAGGAATTGCAGGGCAAACAGCGCCTGGATGGCCTCGGGGCCGGGTTCGTAGTCTGAAAGGAACAGCAGCACCACGGGGATACCCGGGGTAATCCAGCCGGGCACCAGCGGTACGCCCAGCAGGGCCGGCAGCATGAAGCCGATACCACACACCACAACGTAGGCCAGGGCCACGTCGTAGGGAACGCCCAAGTATTTTTCCAGCAGGGGAATCATCGCCAGGCTGACCACGAACATGATCAGTGCCTGCACCATCTCCGCGAATTCCCAACGATAGTGAACAAACGGCAGACGGATTTTGAAGGGGCCAGCCGGCCAGAACGGCTGCTCTTCACCGTTTTTTCTGTGGAACATTTGCATAACAGTACCTCCGGGCACACCGGTGTCGGGTGCCAGTCAATGTTGTTTTTGTGGAAAGAGGTGTGGCTGCGCCCGGCGGCGCAGCCTTGCCGGATCAGTTCAGCTCTTTGGCCTGGTCCCGCAGTACGAACTTCTGGATTTTGCCAGTCGATGTCTTCGGCAGCTCCGAGAACACCACGGTTTTCGGCACCTTGAAGCGGGCCAGGTGCTCGCGACAAAAGCTGATGATGTCTTCTTCAGTGACATTACCGGCTTCCGGCTTGAGGGTTACGAAGGCGCAGGGAGTCTCACCCCACTTTTCGTCTGGCCGGGCAACCACCGCCGCTTCCATCACCGCCGGGTGGCGGTACAGGGTATCTTCAACTTCGATGGTAGAGATGTTCTCGCCACCGGAGATGATGATGTCTTTCAGGCGGTCCTTGATTTCCATGTAACCGTCTTCGTGCCATACGGCCAGGTCTCCGGTGTGGAACCAGCCGCCCCGGAAGGCTTCTTCGGTGGCACTCGGGTTCTTCAGGTAGCCCTTCATCACCGTGTTACCACGCAGGAAGATCTCGCCGATGGTCTTGCCGTCTTTCGGCACCGGCTGCATGGTGTTGGGGTCTGCCACCATGGTGCCGCCCAGGGTGTGATAGCGAACGCCCTGGCGCGCCTTGATCCGGGCACGTTCTTGCAGTGGCAGCTCATCCCACTCGGACTTCCAGGCACACACGGTAACCGGGCCGTAGACTTCGGTCAGGCCGTATACGTGGGTCACTTTGATGCCCATCTCTTCGATGGCACCAATCACCTGGGCTGGGGGCGCCGCACCGGCGGTCATGGATTTCACATCGTGGTCGATACCGGCCTTTGCTTCCGGCGAGGCATTCAGCAACGCGTTCAGAACGATCGGCGCACCACACATGTGGGTTACCTGGTGGTCGCGGATCAGCTTGAGGATTTTCTCAGGGTCTACCCGGCGCAGGCACACGTGGGTGCCGGCCATGGCGGTGATGGTCCAGGGGAAACACCAGCCGTTGCAGTGGAACATCGGCAGCGTCCACAGGTACACCGGGTGCATGTCCATAGACCAGACCGCCTGGTTACCCAGCGAGTTAATATAGGCACCACGATGGTGGTAAACCACGCCCTTGGGGTTGCCGGTAGTACCGGAGGTGTAGTTCAGGGAAATGGCATCCCACTCGTCGGCGGGGAAGTTCCACTGGTACTCGGGATCACCCTCTTGCAGGAAGGCTTCGTAATCCAGGTCGCTTACCTGAACGCCTTCACCGTACTCGGGATCGTCAACATCGATCACCAGCGGCTTGTTTTCAAGGTGACGAACAGCATCTTTGACCACCTGGCCGAATTCACGGTCGGCAATCACCACCTTTGCTTCACCATGCTCCAGCATGAAGGCAATGGCTTCGGCATCCAGGCGCACGTTCAGGGTGTTCAGCACCGCACCAATCATCGGCACACCAAAGTGGCATTCCACCATGGCCGGAATGTTCGGCAGCATCACCGCAACGGTATCACCACGGCTGATTCCGCGCCCCTTCAGGGCAGACGCCAGCCGGCGGCAGCGATCGTAGGTTTCGGCCCAGTTGCGACGGATGGCACCGTGGATAATCGCCGGATAATCCGGGTAAACACTGGCGGTACGTTCGATGAAATCAATGGGGGACTGGACCGCGTAGTTTGCGTTCCGGGGCTCAAGGCCCTGATCAAAGATCGAAGTCATTGGTGTGGTCCTCGTATGCTTATGTTGTTCTTATGCGTGTTCAGTAGAAACGCCAAAGCAGCTATACTTTGCATTAACAACAATGGTAGTTAACGAAATCAATACTAGAAACTCTACCATGGTATTATAGGAACGTTACTATAATCTATGAAAATCCCCGAGAAAGACCCCCAACCCACACTCGTGACCAGCGCCGATGCCCGGGTTTTAAGCTGCAATGCCGCCGCCCGCCAGCTGGTGGAAGCCGCGCGCCTGGCCGAGGCCGGGGAACTCTTGCCGGTAAACGCCCCGGCCCTTGCTGCCTCGGCCCTGAACCAGGACCGGGCCATCGAGAACGTGGAATCCCGGTTTGCCGACAAGATCTGCCTCTGGACTTTCATTCCGGACTCCGACAAGCAGCAGGTCATGATTCGTGGGCGAGACGCCACCACCGATGTACTCACCCAGGAAGAAGCCCTGCGTTCCAGCCGGCTTTACCGGCTGATTACCGAGAACACCACAGACCTGATCTCCCGCCACGCCCCGGACGGCCGGTTTATCGACGCCACACCGGCCTCCTGGCGGCTGCTGGGCTACTGGCCGGAAGAGCTCAGGGGCAAATCCCTTGAAGAGGTTTTCGGCAACGACAAGGTGGCGGAACAACTGACTCACACCCGTAATCGCCTGCAGGAAGACGGCTACGCCACCCTGACCCTGGAAATCCAGCACCGCAACGGCAGCCGCCGCTGGTTCGAGATTGCCAGCCGGGCCATCCGGGAAACCTATACAGGCGCTGTGGTGGAAGTGATCAGCGTGTCCCGCGACATCACCCCCCGCATCGAGCAGGAAGAACAGAACCGCCTGCTGGCCGAGGAGCTGGCCCACACCGCCCGGCTGGCCACCCTGGGCGAACTGGCCTCGAGCATTGCCCATGAGATGAACCAGCCGCTGGCGTCGATTGTGAATTTCGCCAGTGCCAGCCAGCGCTTTCTGAAAGAAGCCGACAAGCGCCCGGAGAAACTGGCCAAGGTAGAGGATGGCCTGCAGAAGATCGTGCACCATGCCAACCGGGCCTCGGAAGTGATCAAGCGCCTGCGGGCCTTCCTGCGCAAGGGCCAGAAACAGATGGCCCCGGTGCAGCTGAACGCCGTGGTTAGCGACGTGGTGCGCCTGTGCCAGTGGGAAGGTGAAAAGAACGGCGTGAGGCTACAAGAGAACCTGGCGGAGAATTCCCCGGTGATCACCGCAGACCCGATTTTGCTGGAGCAGGTGTTGATTAACCTGATTCGTAACGGCATTGAAGCCAACGTGGAAGCTGCCAGCCAGGGCGAGAACCGGGAACCGTCCCGTATTACCGTATGCACCTGCATCAACGACCAGCAGGAAACCCTGATCCAGGTAACCGACGAAGGCCCGGGGCTGGACGACGAAGGCATTCGCCAGATGTTCCAGCCGTTCTACACCAGCAAGCCCAAGGGCCTGGGCCTGGGGCTGTCCATGAGCCGCTCCATCATCGAAGGCTTTGGCGGCTTCCTGGATGCCATTCACGCAGACACCGGCGGCCTGTCACTGATTTGCCGATTTCCGGCCAACCTTTCCTTCAACAACAGCCGCGGGGGCTCTAGAATGACCGCCGCCAACAATAATACGGAGAGATCCCCTGATGTCCGCTAGCACTCCTGCCGAAGCCAACACCGTGTTCGTGGTAGACGACGATGCCGGTATGCTCGAGTCCACCCAATGGCTGCTGGAATCGGTTGGATTACAGGTGCGGGCCTACAGTGACGGCCGCCAGTTTCTGAACGATGTGGCCGAAAACCGCCCCGGCTGTGTGGTGCTGGACATCCGCATGCCCGGGCTCGGCGGCCTGAACGTGCAGGAAGAACTGCAGAAACGCGGGCTGGAGATTCCCATCATCTTCGTGTCCGGCCATGCCGATGTGCCCATTGTGGTGCGCGCATTCAAATCCGGCGCCTTTGATTTCATCGAAAAACCGTTCAACGAACAGCTGCTGCTGGACAGCGTGCAGCAGGCCCTGCAGGACACTGGCGACGCCACCGGCAAGATGGCCGCCAACGGCGATACCGAAGCCTTGATCGCCACCCTTACCCGCCGGGAAAAAGACGTCTTCCTGCCCCTGGCCCAGGGCTACACCAGCAAGGAAATTGCCGAGCAGCTGGACGTCAGCGTAAAAACCATCGACCTGTACCGGGCCCGCGTGATGAAGCGCCTGGGCGCTGAACGCCTGCCGGATGTAACCGGCATTGCCATTGCGGCAGGGTTGCTGGACCCGGTGCACCTGAGGGCGTAGCTGATATACTGCCCGCCGGTTTTCTATCAGCGGCGGACAGGCAATGGCAGTATCCACATCCCAGTATGACGTGATCATCATCGGCGCCGGTGCCGCCGGGCTGATGTGTGCGGCCACCGCCGGCTATCGCGGGCGAAAGGTGCTGGTGCTGGACCACGCCAACAAGCCCGGCAAGAAAATCCTGATGTCTGGCGGGGGCCGCTGTAACTTCACCAATCTGAACAGTACGCCAGCGAACTTCCTTTCGGACAATCCCCATTACTGCATCTCTGCCCTGAAGCGCTATACCCCGCAGGATTTCGTCGAACTGGTGGACCGCCACGGGGTGGAGTACGAAGAAAAAGCACCAGGGCAGCTGTTCTGCAAGGACAGCGCGAAAGACATCCTCAATGTGCTGTTAGCCGAATGCGAGTGGGCCGGCGCAGAAATCCGTATGAACACCTCCGTTTCCGGCGTTCAGGCCTCCGGTTCCGGCTATACGGTCAAAACTACTGCCGGCACCCTGAAGTGCGAATCGCTGGTGGTTGCCACCGGCGGCCTGTCCATCCCTACCATGGGCGCGACCGGTTTCGGCTACGAGCTGGCAAAGCAGTTCGGGCTGACGGTATTACCCACCCGCGCCGGGTTGGTACCTTTCACCCTGCACCCGGACCTCAAGCAACAGCTGGCGCCTCTGGCCGGTGTCAGTTGCCCGGTGGACGCAAGCTGCCACAAACAGCATTTTCGTGAGCCCATGCTGGTCACCCACCGGGGCCTGAGCGGGCCCGCCATGCTGCAGGTATCGAGCTACTGGCAACCGGGAGACGAGCTGCACATCAATCTGCTGCCGGCACAATCCGTCCAGGACGACCTGTTTGCCCTGCGCAAGCAGAAGCCCCAGTCCACCATGGCGCAGTACCTGAACCAGCACCTGCCCAAACGCTTCGCCCAGGCCTTTAATGAACTACAGGGCTGGAGCCGGCCGCTGCAGGAGTACCGTAACCAGGACATCGAACAGATTGCCGACACCCTGGGCAACTGGACCATCAAACCCGCGGGGACAGAAGGTTACCGGACCGCCGAGGTAACGTTAGGTGGCCTGGATACCCGGCAGTTATCCTCGAAAACCATGGCCGTGCTGGAGCAACCCAACTTGTTCTTTATCGGCGAGGTGGTGGATGTGACCGGCCATCTGGGCGGGCATAACTTTCAATGGGCGTGGGCGTCCGGCGTGGCGGCAGGCAACGAGGCCTGAGCCGGTTACAGATATTTCTCGATAGGTAACCAGGACAGGAAGCGCGACGTCGCCCGCCGCCAGAACCCGACGCCCGGCTCATGGCCAACCTGCTCGCCCTTAGACTGCCAGACCAGGTCGCCCTGCTCGTCCAGCGTTACCTGCCAGCTGTTTTCCGGCGACATGGCATAGCGGATGTCTTCAACAACGGCGGTGGCCAGTTCCGGGCTATGGATAATCAGCACAGTTTCGCCATTCAGGTAGATCGAGCGCAGGTTGACGTTGAACGAGCCGATGAACAGGGTTTCCCGGTCAAACACCACCGCCTTGGAATGCAGGCTGACAGCGCCCTGTTCGCAGGCCGCGCGGCTGGCAACCCAGTGCTGGCAGGCCGGCGCATCCGGGCGCAGTTCGTAAAGTTCAATGCCCTGCTCCAGCATTTCCCGGCGCCAGCGGGCATAGCCGGAGTGGTTGGTCACCAGGTCGTTGGTTGCCAGGGAATTGGTTAACGCCGCCACTTTCAGCGACTGGTTATCCGGCGCACCAAGGTTGTCGAGCTGGTTGTCTGCCAGGATCAGGTAAGCGGATTCAATCAGGATTTCGGATTGCGCTGCCTGAACCAGTCCGTACAAGGCCCTGGCGGTGTTCTGGGGGGAATCCGCCGGAACCTGGGGATCTTGCGGTGGCGGGTCAAACACCAGTTCGCCAGGGGCCTGCACCATACCGGCAAACCAGCCCCTCAGATAGGTTTCCGCCGCGTCCTGTTCCTGGTGGGGAACGGCCCGGATGCCTGAATCAGCCGCCGTTTCCCTGAGCAGTTGTGACAGCGCATCGCGGCCAGCGAGGTTGTCAGGCAGGTCATAGAGGGTAGCCAGCGGATAGGCCCACTGATTATTCCAATAGGCCTCGAAGTTGGCGGTCATGTCTTCGGCAAGCGGCCCCAGAACCATCACATCCCGGTCCCGGAAATTCAGGCTGGGATGTTCGTCAAAATATTCGTCACCAATGTTACGCCCGCCGGCGATGCCCACCTGGCCGTCCACCACAAAGGTTTTGTTGTGCATGCGCCGGTTGATGCGGTCGAAGTCGGTAATCAGCGACAACCAACGCCCCACCCCGCTGCGGGAACGGGCCGGGTTGAAGATACGCACCCGGATGTTGGGGTGTGTTGCCATGGCGGCAAACAGCGGCTCCTTGCCAGCCACGTTAATGTCGTCCAGCAGCAGGCGTACCTGAACGCCACGGTCTGCAGCGGCTACCAGCCGGCCGGCCAGGTAGCGCCCGGTGGCATCGTTATTCCAGATGTAATACTGGGCATCAATAAACTGGTCGGCGGTTTCGATCAGCGCAGCCCGCACCAGGAAGGCATCACGGCCACTGTCCAGCAGCTGAAAGCCGGTGTTCGGGGAGTCTGGGGCAAGGTGCATCCGGCGCTGGTCCGTTATGAAGGAATCCTTCACCGAGGATAGCCGGAAATCCGGGTCATGCACGACCGGTTTCAGGGCAGTGGAACACCCGGCCAGCATCAGCAAGGCGCAGAGGCTGGCGACAAGCGAAAGTAATCGCTGACCGGGCATAGGCTGGGCTCCTTAGCGAAGGATAACCAGGGGCTTCTTCGCGGTTTTCAGCATGGTGGTTGTGGTGCTGCCCACCAGGAACTGGCGAATGCGGGAATGGCCATAAGCGCCCATGACCAGCATGTCGATGTCGTGCTCGTCCTGATAGGCATGGAGCGTGGGCTCCACATCGCCGGCGCGGATGGCGAGCGTGATCTCCACATCCAGGCCTGCCAGCATTTTCTCGGCCTTCCGTAGCTGTTCCCAACGGTCTGCCGTATCTGCCCCTACCATCACCAGGTGCAGGGGCATGTCTTTCAGAACCGGGCTGGCGGCCACCATTTCCACGCCTTTGAAGGCGGTTTCGCTGCCATCAAAGGCCAACATGGCGCTCTTCGGCTGGGTGAACTCGTCGGGCACCAGCAAAATCGGGCGGTGAACACTGCGGATCACGGTTTCCAGCTGGCTGCCGATGTGAATATCCCGGTCGGAGCTGCTTTCACCGTGCAGGCCCATCACGAACAAGCGGGTTTCTTTCTCCAGGGCCAGCAGGGAATCGGTCAGATTATCATGGCGCTGGCGCTTTACCACTTCGGCAATGCCGGCCTTCTGTACCCGGGCTTCGGCTTCATCCAGCATGTGGTGGCCGTGCTCCAGGGCCAGTTTGGAGCGTTTCCGGTCAAGGTCTGCCAGCTCGTCCAGCAAGTGTTCCCGGCTACCCAGCCCGATGCTGCCAGCCAGGTCCGGTTCCGCGGGGTAGCGCTCTTCATCCAGAACGTGCAGCAACATCAGCGGTGTTTCCATGTGCCGGCTGGCCCAGGCGGCGTAATCACACACCGCGGGGGCTGCCCGGGAACCGTCGATACAGGCCACTACTCGTAACATGTTCGCCTCGCCTTTCTGATTCATGGTCAGTGCCCTCCCATCAGCTGGTCAACGGCTTCGGGCTTGTCATGCACCCCGAAACGGTCAACGATGGTGGCACTGGCTTCGTTCAGGCCGATTACCTCAACGTCTGCACCCTCACGGCGGAACTTGATGACCGCCTTGTCCAGCGCACCTACGGCAGTAATATCCCAGAAGTGTGCGCGGCTCAGGTCTATCACAACATTATCCACCGCTTCCTTGAAGTCAAAGGATTCGAGCAACTTTTCCGAAGAACTGAAGAATACCTGGCCTACAACCGTGTAGCGACGGGTGTCGGTTTGCTCGTCCAGTTCGGAGGTCACCAGCATGTAATGGCCCACCTTGTTGGCGAAGAACAGGGCTGCCAGCAAAACACCGGCCAGCACGCCGAATGCCAGGTTGTGGGTGGCCACCACCACAATCACCGTCACCAGCATGACAATGTTGGTGGACAGGGGATGCTCCCGAAGATTGCGAATGGAATCCCAGCTGAAGGTACCGATGGATACCATAATCATCACCGCCACCAGGGCGGCCATGGGAATCTGTACCAGCCACTTGTCCAGAACCAGCACCAGAATCAGCAGGAACACGCCGGCTGTCAGCGTCGAGAGCCGGGTACGGCCGCCGGATTTCACGTTAATAATGGACTGGCCGATCATGGCGCAACCGGCCATGCCACCCAACAAGCCGGAACCGATATTGGCAATCCCCTGGCCTTTACACTCGCGGTTTCGGTCACTGGTGGTGTCGGTCAGGTCATCCACGATGGTGGCGGTCATCAGCGATTCCAGCAGGCCCACGACGGCCAGGCCGAGGGAGTACGGCAGGATGATCATCAGGGTTTCCAGGGTCAGGGGCACATCCGGCCACAGGAAAATTGGCAGGGTATCCGGCAGCTCACCCATATCTCCGACGGTGCGGATGTCCAGCCCGACAATCATCGCCACGGCCGTCAAACCCACAATACACACCAGCGGAGAAGGGATCAGCTTGCCGACCACAGGCACCAGCGGGAACAGGTAGATAATGCCAAGGCCCGCAGCCGTCATGGCATAGACTTGCCAGGTTACGTTGGTCAGTTCCGGCAGCTGGGCCATGAAGATCAGGATAGCCAGCGCGTTCACAAAACCGGTAACCACCGAGCGCGACACAAAGCGCATCAACCCGCCTAATTTAAGGTAGCCGGCTGCAATCTGGATGACACCAGTCAGCAGGGTAGCCGCCAGCAGGTACTGCAGGCCGTGCTCTTTCACCAGCGTAACCATCAACAACGCCATGGCGCCGGTAGCCGCAGAGATCATCCCCGGCCGGCCGCCAACAAAGGCAATGATTACGGCAATACAGAAAGAGGCATACAGGCCGACTTTCGGGTCTACGCCCGCAATGATGGAGAACGCGATGGCCTCCGGGATCAACGCCAGCGCCACCACAATACCGGCGAGCAGGTCGCCACGAATGTTCGAGAACCAGTTTTGCTTGAGTGCATTTATCATGGCAGGAAATATCGCTTTAACTTATTGGGAGGTCATATCGGGGCCGCGCAGGTTACCAGAAACCGCCTGAAAAGTATGGCAGCGCGATGTTGCTAACCGGCTAAAGGGTGACCTGGCCACCGGTAATTGCCTAGAATGCAAGGCAAATCTATTTTTTCAGGGACACGCGGCCTGTGGATGACGTAGCCAGCCAGTTTATTGCCTCTAACCAGACCACCATTAACCTGGCCGTGGCCCTGTTGCTGGGCGCGATTGTTGGCCTGGAGCGGGGCTGGGATGCCCGGGAGCAGAAGTCCGGGGAGCGAATCGCCGGTATCCGCACCTTCTCGCTGGTGGGGCTGCTCGGTGGCATCTCGGCAGTGCTGGCCTCGGAGATTACAGTTTGGGCATTCCCGGTGCTGCTACTCAGCGTGGTGGCCATGGGGCTGGTGGCTTACAGCGAGCGGCTCGAACACATTCGCAATTTCAGCATCACCGGGCTGGTGGGCATGCTGCTGACCTTCTGTTTTGGTGCGGTGGCGGTCGCGGTCGACCCGGTGATTGCCACGGCAGCGGCGGTGGTCACCGCCATTATCCTGGACAACAAGCAAGAAATTCACGGCTGGGTGCAGAAGCTCCAGGCCCATGAACTGGACGCGGCCCTTAAACTGCTCTTGATCTCCGTGGTGATGCTGCCCCTGCTGCCCAACGAGCGCATGGGCCCGGGCGGTGTGCTGAACCCTCGGGAAATCTGGTGGATGGTGGTGATGATTGCATCCATCTCCTTCGTCGGCTACTTCGCCATCCGGGTCGCCGGCGCCCGCAAGGGCATTCTGTTCACCAGCCTGTTTGCCGGCCTCAGTTCGTCCACCGCCCTGACCCTGCACTTTGCCCGCCAGTCCCGAAGTAACGAAGGCTTCAGCCCCCAGTTTGCCGCCGGCATCCTGATTGCCTGCGGCACCATGTTCCCCCGCATCCTGGTGTACTGCCTGGTGATCAACACTGCCCTGCTGCCCAGCCTGGTCTGGCCGGTGCTGGTTATGACTATCCTGCTCTACGGCCCGGCGTTGTACATCTGGCAGAAAAACTCCAAACAGCTGCAGGTCAGCCAGCCCAGCTTGTCCCAGAACCCGCTGGATCTGTCTTCCGCACTGGTGTTCGGGTTGCTGCTGACCGCTATCCTGCTGCTGGGGGAATTCCTGAAAAATGCGTTTGGCGATGCCGGCATCTTCGCGCTGGCGGCCACCTCCGGCGTGGCAGACGTGGATGCGATTACCCTATCGCTCACCCGTATGTCCAACAACGGACTGGCGATGGACACCGCTGTGCTGGGCATCGTGATCGCAGCGGCGGTGAACAACCTGGTGAAGTCCGGTATTGCCTGGAGCATCGGCAACCGGCAGACCGGACTGCTGGTGGCCGGGCCCATGGTGCTGTCACTGGGGGCCGGCTTGCTGGTGGCGTGGATTCAATAACTAACTGCCTGAATTTTCAGCGCAAGCGTCTAAACTGACGGTAGGCTTCCATTTCCTTCAAGGGCTCTCCATGCAGCAACACCGTCAACTCGCCCAGGTTTCACTGGCTTTTTTGATTGCCTCCGCAGTTACCCTGGGCATGTTGATTCTGACCATCGTTCTGGTGGGCCAGAGTTTCCGTGGCATGGAACAAGCCAAGGTCACCGCAGCCACGGCCACCGCCCGGCAGCTGGCGATCAGTGTGGATGACCGGATTCAGGCCATTACCCAACCCCCGTCCACCGCCCTTGCGGTGCTCCGGCACGACCCACTCACCGAAGCCGATACCCTGGAACAACGCCTGGACCGCCTGCCGGTTGTGGCCGACATCCTGGCCAGCAGCGAGATTGTCAGTGCCGTATACGCGGGCTATGAAAACGGCGACTTTTTCCTGTTCCGGAAATTGCAGAATTCGAGCGCCAGGCAGTTTCCGGATGCACCGGCCAACAGTCATTACCTGCTGCAAAGCCTGGTTCGCACCGGCAACGATCACCAAGGCCGCTGGCATTTCTATGACCACAACCTGAATCTGCTTGAGCAAAGGGACCTGGCCAGTTACAACTTTGATCCGCGCGAAAGGCCCTGGTACCAGGCCGCCCGGGAATCAGGCGCCCTGACGTTATCTGCGCCCTATGTGTTTTTTACCACCCAGGAAACCGGCATCACCCTGTCGCAGCGTGCCAGCGAAAAGGCAGGAACCGTTCTGGGCATTGATGTCACGGTCACCGACCTTGGTGCCCAGCTGGCGGAGCTGAAGCAAACCCCCGGCAGCCGCATTGCCATCCTGAACGCCTCGGGCCAGCTGCTGGCCGGCTCGTCACAGGATAGTGAGCCAGGCGAGGTAGTACTCCAGGCCCTGCAACCGGAAAGCCATAGCGGCATCAGCCAGTTCACCCGCGACGGGCGAAGCTGGTACGGCATCAGTGAACCCCTTGAGTCTCTGCCCGGCGAGGAATTGTCCATTGTTGTCGCCATACCCTCCAACGAGTTACTGGCCGATGTCTGGGCCGCCCTCACCCGGCAAACCCTGATCGCCGGGGCCATCGCCCTGCTGTTACTGCTGGCAGGCTGGGTACTGGGCAGGCAGGTCGGTAAACCTATTGAACTGCTGACCGGGCAGGTCAGCCGGCTGTCCAGGTTCCGGTTTGATACGCCGATGCGGTCGACCTCCCACATTCGCGAAGCCTCCGAGCTGAGCATCGCGCTGGACGATATGGCCCACACCATTCGAAGCTTCCAGAGTATCTCGACCGTGCTGAACCGGGGCCAGGATCTCAAACAGTTGCTAAACGACATCCTCGAACAGCTTGTGAGCATCGTCGGGCAGGAACGGGGTGCGGTGTATCTGTTCAACAGTCGCGTGCAAAAACTGGAACTGTCTGTTAACCGGGGGCTGGAGTTGCCACAGGCTGTAAACCCGGTCGCCCCGGACGCCAGCGACTACGACGTTATTCAGGAGCTTCGCCGATACATTGCCGGGCACCCGGTGTTTGCGGTACTCAGGAACCGCCGCAGGAAACTGATCGGTGTGCTGGTTATCGAGATCGAAAACGGTGATCAAACCAACCTGAGTGATGACCTGATTACCTTTGTTGATGAGATTGCCGGCTCTGCCGCGGTTGCCATCGAAACCCGGGAACTGATCGAAAGCCAGCAGGCCCTGCTGGACGGCATTATCCGGCTGGTAGCAAACGCCATTGATGCCAAGTCACCCTACACTGGCGGCCATTGCGAGCGGGTTCCCAAACTGGCGCAGATGCTGGTTGAACAGGCGGAGCAGAGTTCCGAAGGCGCCTTCGCCAGCTTCGGCATGACGGAAGACGAGCGCTACGAATTCCACCTGGCGGCCTGGCTGCACGATTGCGGCAAGATCACCAGCCCGGAATACGTAGTCGACAAAGCAGTGAAACTGGAGACCATCTACAACCGCATCCATGAAATCCGCACCCGGTTTGAAGTGCTGCACCGGGATGCCGAAATCACCTGCCTGAAGGCCATCCTGGCCGGTGGGGATCCGGACCAAGCGCGGCAAGACAAAGCCGACGTCCAAACCCGCCTGCAGGAGGACTTCCGCTTTCTGGCCGCCGTTAATCAGGGCAGCGAGAGCATGGAGGATGCTGACATCGAACGCATCCACGCCATTGCCGGGCAAACCTGGACCCGCCATTTCAGTGACCGGCTGGGGCTGTCAGAGGAAGAGCAACAGGCCCTGAAAGGCCATCCGGAGCCCCCGCTGCCTGCCACCGAAACACTGCTGGCCGACAAACCCGGCCACCTGAGAGCCTGGGGTGAGCATGTGCCACCGGTGCGCAAAGATGACCCGGAAAACCGCTGGGGCTTCGATATGTCGTTGCCGGAATACGCCTATAACCAGGGCGAACTGCATAACCTGACGGTGCGTTACGGCACCCTGACCGAGGAAGAGCGCTTCAAGATCAACGAGCACATTGTGCAAACCATCTGCATGCTCGATGCCCTGCCCCTGCCCGACCGCCTGGCCAGGGTACCGCGACTGGCGGGCACCCACCATGAGCGGACTGACGGCAACGGCTACCCCTGCCGCCTGACCGGCGATGACATGGGCGTTCCGGAAAAAATCATGGCCGTTGCCGATGTGTTCGAAGCCCTGACCGCCTCGGATCGTCCCTACAAGCGGGGTAAAACCCTGTCGGAATCCCTGACCATTATGGCCGGCATGGTTGAAAACGGGCACCTGGATGGCGAGGTTTTCCGGCTGTTTGTAAGCTCCGGCGTCTGGCGTAACTATGCCGAACAGCACCTGCATGCCGACCAGGTCGACACCGTGGATGAAAGCCTGTTCATGAAGCCTTGACCAAAAACCCGTATATTCTACGGACTGATTTACTAGCGAAGGAACTCTGAATGCTGTTTGCAATTATCTTTGGTGGCCTGATCGGTTATGCCTTTGGCCGTTTTCCGGGATTTCTGGTGGGGGCTGCCATCGGTGCCTTCCTGTTCCAGCGCATGAAAAAGCGCCTGATCGGCAAGCTTCAGAACCTTCAGTCCGGCTTTATCGAATCCATGTTCGCGGTGATGGGCGCCCTGTGCAAGGCCGATGGCGTGGTCACCCGGGATGAAATCCGCATGGCCGAGACCATGTTCGCCCGGTTCCGTCTCAACGAAGCCCAGAGAGCCGTGGCAAAGGAAGCCTTTAACCGGGGCAAGTCGGAGGATTTCGACCTGGATGCCGAGCTGGACCGGTTCCTGCGCAGCACCGGCCGGCAGCCCGCCTTCCTGCAGATGTTTCTGCAGGTTCAGGTTTCTGCCGTGGCCGCCGATGGCGTGGTGCACCCGGCCGAACACGAAATGCTGGTACACATTGCCCGCAAACTGGGCTTGCCGGAAAGCCAGGTAGACCAGCTGGAAGCCATGTTGCGGGGCGCCCATGCCGGCCAGGCGGGCGGTGCGTCCAACTATTCCACCAGCCAGCAGCTGGACGATGCCTACAAGGTGCTGGGGGTGTCACCCTCGGTGTCTGACGCCGAACTGAAACGGGCCTACCGGAAGCTGATGAGCGAAAACCATCCGGACAAACTGGCCGGCCGGGGCATGCCGGAAAGCATGCGGGAAATGGCCGAAGAGCGTACCCGGGAGATCAGCCACGCCTATGATGTGGTCAAGGCGGCCCGCAGCCGGAACGGCTAATACCCGAAATGACATATCGTCACATTTGAAGGTGCGGTATGGTTCAGGGCAAACAACAAGCCCGGAGTGAACCATGCCCCACACGTCTTCTTCCCCTTTCCACTGTTTTCGCGATGATGCTATGGGCGAGTCCGATGCCACGGAGCTTGCCGCCCGCATCCGCAGCGGCGAAGTTTCAGCGGAAGACGTAGCCCGGGCAGCGGTACAAAGGGCAAGGCTGGCACAGCCCGTTCTGAACGGTGTGGTGGCAGAGAACTACGAGCAGGCCCTGAAGCAGGCCGCCAGCCTGCCCGACCCGGACGCCCCCTTCGCCGGCGTGCCCATGTTTATCAAAGACAACACCGATGTCGCCGGCCTACCCACCGGCCATGGCACCGCAGCGGTGCCCGCCAATGTTGCCAGAGCCACCGGCGCCTTCGCCCGGCAGATGCTGGCCCAGGGTTACCTGAACCTGGGCAAAAGCACCCTGCCGGAGTTCGGCTTTAACGCCACCACAGAGCCGGCCCACGCCGAGCCTACCCGCAACCCATGGAATCCGGCCTATTCCTCCGGCGCATCTTCCGGTGGCGCTGCGGCGCTGGTGGCAGCCGGGGTGGTACCGGTGGCCCACGCCAACGATGGCGGCGGCTCCATTCGCATCCCGGCGGCCTGTTGTGGACTGGTCGGTTTGAAACCCACCCGGGGCCGGGTGGTGGATAACGATGCCGCCAGGGATCTTCCGGTCAACATCGTCAGTGATGGCGTGGTTACCCGCTCGGTTCGGGACACCGCAGGTTTCCTGGGCCATGCCGAAGACTACTTCCGCAATCGCAAGTTGCAGCAAATCGGCCATGTGCACGGGCCCTCCGGCCGGCAACTGCGCATTGGCCTGGTGCTGGATTCAGTGAATGGCCACCCGACGGACCCGGTTACCCGAAGCACGGTGGAGAACACCGCCCGCCTGCTGGAAAAGCTTGGGCATGTGGTCGAACCCATGGCGGTACCCATCAATAAATCCTTCCCACAGGACTTTGCCTTGTACTGGGCCATGCTGGCTTTCGGCGTAAAAGCCCGGGGCCACAAGCTGATGCACCCGGATTTCGACAAGCGTAAAACCGATGGCCTCACCAATGGCCTGGATGCCATGTTCCGGAAGCATTTCTGGCGCCTGCCTGCGGTTATCTGGCGCCTGAAGCGTTCATGGAACGACTACGCCCGGCACATGACCAACTACGATGCGGTACTGACACCGGTGCTGGGCCAGACCACCCCACCGCTGGGCCATCTGAGCCCCACGGTGCCGTTTGACCTGCTGTTCGAGCGGCTGAACAGCTATGTAAACTTCACCCCGCTGGCCAACGCCACCGGCGCCCCGGCGATCTCGGTACCCATGACACTGACCGAACACAACCTGCCGGTTTCGGTACAGTTCATGGCCCGCCACGGGGATGAACGCACCCTGCTTGAACTTGCCTACCTGCTTGAAGCAGAGCAGCCCTGGCCACAGATTACGCGGTTCTCTGCAACAGCCTACGACAACGCAGTTGCCGAAATGCTCTGACACTTGTGCGGGTCTGAAGCCACACGGTTCCGGCCCAGATTCTTGGCCTGGTACAGAGCATCATCCGCGCAGGTAAAGATTTCCTTGGTGGCGTCGGCCCGCGCTGGCGTGGCACTGCATACACCAATGCTGACCGTTACCCGCAGAACTTCGCCAGACACCCGGAACCCGGTTGATTCGATTTCATTCCGTATGCGCTCGGCCACCCGGAGCGAGCCTGCCTCCGGCGTATCCGGCAGCAGCACCACAAACTCTTCCCCACCGTAGCGGGCCGCCATATCCTGGGGACGGGTAATGTGCCGGCCAATGCACTCGGCGACCATCCGCAGGCAGTCGTCCCCCACCAGGTGGCCGTAGGTGTCGTTGAAAGACTTGAAGTGGTCGATATCCACCACCAGCAGAGACAACGGCTGCTGGAAACGATAAGCCCGCACCACATCCTGCTGGAAGACTTCATCAAAGTGGCCACGGTTCTTCAGGCCGGTCAGCGGATCCCTGGCGTTCAGCTCCAGCAACTTCAGGTTAACGGCCTCAAGGTCATGGGTGCGCTCCTGTACCCGCTGTTCCAGCATGGTGTTGGCTTCCTGCTGGACGCGCAATGAGTCTTCCTGGGCCATGCGGGCTTTTCGCTCCTCGGCCAGCAGGCGCTGCTGAGCGGCGAAGGCCCGTTTCTTTTCCCGGTTGATGCGGTCAGCCAGCGCAACAGACAGCAGGATAACCCCCAGGGCCGAACCCACCTGGGTGGCGTTTTCAGTGATCAGGTTACGGGGCAGTACGGTGAATTTACTGAGCGCCAGAACAATGCCGCCGAACAGCATAAACACCCAGGCCACGGTGTAATAACGCGCGGCTGGATCGCGCTTTATCCAGCGCACCACACTGAGCATCAGCATGGTGGAACACCCCACAAAGGCCGCCAGGATGGTAGGCAGTATCATGCGCTCGTAAGGCAAAAACAACCCGGCCAGCGCCAGCAGGCCGGCGGTCATAACCATGGCCATGGTCCAGCGGTTCAGGTAAGGATGGTTTTGCCGGGTCACGCTGATAAAGCGAATGCTGAACACCCCGCCAAACAACACCACCAGGTTCAGGAACACGATGATGGACTGGTCGTTCCACCAGGTGGCCTCCGGCCACAGGTACTGGAACGCCACCCCGTGCAGGCTTGCAAGGAACAACGGCATGCTGCTTATGTAGCCCACGTAATAGAGAAAACTGCGCTCCCGGACCGCCATGTACACAAACAGGTTGTACAGGATCATCACCAGGACAATGCCGTAATAGACCCCTTCGAACATGCTGCGGGACTGCTCTGCCGCGTAGAAGGCCTCCTGGTCCCAGAGGGTCAGGGGCACCTGCATGGAGCTGGTAGTTTCAACTCTCAGGTAAAGGGTTTCCGTGGTATCCGGCGCTATGGCGATGGGCACCACAAAATTCCGATGGTGAATGGGGCGCTCGTGGAAAGGTTGTTTGTCGCCCAGAACAAGTGGCTGTGGCGGGCTGGCACCAGACGAACGATACAGCTCGATACGATCAAGCACCGGATAGCTGATTTCCAGGAAGGTCAGGGCTTCAGCCGCCCGGGCATTCCGAACACTAACCCGAAACCAGTAAACATCACTACCGTAACCGAGACTGACACTGTCACTGCCGTTCTGTTGCCAATCCGACTCCGGCAACGCCTGCACCTGGGAAAACGAGATAGGGCTGGATTCAACACGGTAATCCACGAACCGGGACAACTCCAGCCGCTCGGACTGCTCGTTCCAAACGGCGGTCTCCGCCTGGACCAACGCAGGCAGCAGCAGGCCGGTGATGAACGCAAGGACAAAACAGAATCTGGGCACAGGACCCCTCAATAAAGAGCTTTTTTATTCGGTTATAAGCTTATTTTTGAGTATGCACCAAAGCGTTCATTGTTTCCGCCGATCCCAACCAATCGAAGCAAAACGATATAAAAAGATACACAAATCACATCAAAGAGTGACAGGCAGGGGCGTTTAGCCGGCACCCGGCGACGGAAAGATGGACAGAACATCCATGAAACTCTGCTCCGGCGGAGCTTTCAGAGCCAGCTCCTCGCCGGTTACCGGATGCGTTAACACCAACTCTGTCGCTGCCAGCATCAACCTCCCCTGCCCGAAGCGCTCGGCAAAATACCGGTTATGCCGGCCGCGGCCGTGGTTGGCATCGCCAATGATAGGATGGTTAATGTGCTTCATATGGCGCCGCAACTGGTGTTTGCGCCCGGTTTTCGGATACAGCTCCACCAGGCTGTAGCGGCTGGTGGGATAACCTTCAATTTCCACCGGGATTTCGGTGGTCGCCAGCCGGCGATAATGCGTAAGCGCTTCCCTTACCGGCTGCTCGGTTCCGCGCAAACGCCGGTCTTCCGGCTCGTCCTTCAGCGGGTGATCAATGGTGCCGGATTCCGGCGTCCAGCCCCGAACTACCGCCAGGTAGGTTTTGCTCACCTCACCCGCCATCATGGCCTGGCCGACTGTCCTGGCGGTGTCCGGGTTCCTGGCAAACAGCAACACGCCGGAGGTGGGCCGGTCCAGCCGGTGCACCGGGTACACGTGCTCGCCGCCGTTCAGGGCCCGGGCGTACTGCAGGGCAAACTCGGTTTCATGCTTGTCGATCGGGCTGCGGTGTACCAGCAGGCCGGCGGGTTTGTGCACCGCCAGCAGCCACGGGTCCCGGTAGATTTCCGTCAGCGGATTGCTCTGGTAATCCATCACTGCCTCCGGCCAGTCAGCGCCCGGAACCGTTCACCGGCCTTGTCACCCAGTACCAGCAAGGCCGGTGTCAGCAGCAGGGTCAGGAAGGTGGCAAAGGCCAGGCCACCGGCGATGGCGCTGGACAGCTGGGTCCACCATTGGGTAGAGGGTGCGCCCAACCCCAGTGACGGAGACAAAAGATCTACGTTAATGCCCAGCACCATGGGCATCAGCCCCAGTATGGTGGTAATCGCGGTGAGTAACACCGGCCGGAAACGCAGACAACCGGTTTCCAGCGCCGCGTCATAGGCGGCCTTGCCTTCCTGTTTCATCTGGTTGTAGGTATCGATCAGAATGATGTTGTTGTTCACCACAATGCCGGCCAGGGCAATAATGCCCATGCCCACCATCACCACGCCAAAGGGCTGGCCGTTAAACAGCAGCCCCAGCAACACGCCGGCGGTGGACAGCACAATGGCCGACAGAATCAGGAAGGTCTGGTACAGGGAGTTGAACTGGGTTACCAGGATCAGCAACATCAGCCCCACCGCCACCAGGAAGGCTGCCACCAGGAAGTTTGCGGCCTGTTGCTGGTCTTCGTTTTCACCGGCAAAGCGCACGGTGACGCCTTCCGGCGGCTCCGGCATCTCTGCCTGCAAAGTGCGCAGCAGTTCATCCATCCGCTGCCCGGGGGCTACATCGGATTTGATGGTAACGGTACGCTGGCCGTCTACCCGCACAATGGTTCCGGTCTTGTCGCCCGGCTCCAGGGTCACAAATTCGGACAGCGCCACCTGGCCCCTCGGCGTGTTGATGGTCTGGCGTTGCAGCTGCTCCAGCTCACGCCAGTTGTTGGGCACCCGCACGGCAATGTCCACTTCGTCCCGTACGTCTTCAGGCCGGTAGGTAGCCAGTATCAGGCCGTTGGTTACCAGGCGCACGGCGCTGCCAATACTCAACACATCGGTACCAAAGCGGGCGGCGGCCTCCCGGTCTACCTTCAGGCGCCACTCAATGCCGGGCAGGCTGCGGTCGTCTTCAATGTCGACAAAGCCACCCTGGGCGCGCATTTGCTGTTGTATCTGGTCCACATAGCCGTCCAGGTCGCCGCTGTTCATGCTGCTGACCAATAACTCCACCGGCTTGCCCTCAGCGGGGCCGCCTTCCTGTTTGCGGAATTCCAGCTCTACCCCGGGAATGTCTGCGGTACGTTCACGGAAATCCTCCAGGATCTCGGTGGCAGTCCGGCGGGTGAACCAGTCATTGAACTGGAACTGCAGCACACCGATAACATCCGGTGCCATCTGGGTACTGGTCGACAGCATGGAGCGGGCATACAGCGCTTTCACCTCCGGCATATTCTGCAGGCGTTGTTCTACCTCACGCACAATGGCATCCCGCTCCCGGATGGAAAGGTCGCCCCGGGCACGCACCTGAACCTGGGCAGAATCCGGTTCAACACTGGGAAAGAATTCCACACCGTGATTGAAGCGGCCGTAGGCGGCATAGATCAGGATTATCAGCACCAGGGAACCAAGCAGGGTCAGCCCCGGGCGTTTGAGCAGGGTTGCCAGCGCCTTGCGGTAGCCCTGAACAAACCGGCTTTCTTCCGGATCATGGTGCGACCGCTTGCCACCACTAACGCCCCCAAGCACCGGCAGAAACACCAGTGCCATAGCCAGGGACGCAATCAGGCAGATCAGCACTGTCATGGGCAGGAATTTCATGAACTCCCCCACCACCCCGGGCCAGAACAACAGCGGCACAAACACCGCCAGGGTGGTGGCGGTGGAAGCAATCACCGGCCAGGCCATGCGGGATGCGGCTTCTACCCAGGCTTGCTTGACCGTCTGACCATCACTCAGGTTTCGATCCGCCAGTTCCGACACCACAATGGCGCCGTCTACCAGCATGCCGGCCACCAGGATCAGGCTGAACAGCACGACAATGTTGAGGGTGAGGCCCATGCCCCAGATCACCAGGATGCCGGTCAGGAAGGCACCGGGAATGGTCAGGCCGACCAGCAGTGCCGAACGGGGGCCCATGGCGGCGATGACCACGATAATCACCAGCACAATGGCGGTCAGTACGTTGTTGAGCAGGTCCGAGAGGATGTCCCGCACTTCCTCGGACTGATCCATGATGTAGCGGATTTCCAGCGTCTCCGGCAGCCGCGGGCGGGCGTCATCAATCAGGGTGCGAATCTGCTCGATGGTTTCGATGATGTTGGCCCCGGAGCGCTTGGACACCTCCAGCACCAACGCCGGCTCGCCGTTAATCCGGGCAAAGCCGGTGGGGTCTTTGAAGGTACGCTGCAGCATGGCAATGTCGCCGAAAGTCACCACGGTATCGCCATCCACCTTCACGGGCATGGACATCACATCTTCAATGTTCTCGATGACCCCGGGTACTTTCAGGGCCATGCGGCCATTGCCGGTATCCAGCGAGCCGGCCGCCACCAGCTGATTGTTGCGGGTAACCAGTTGCGCCAGCTGGTCGAAATCAATGCCGTAGCTTTCCAGCACCTGGGCATCCACCACGATTTCCAGCAGGTCTTCCCGGTCGCCGCCTATTTCCACTTCCAGTACATCGGGAATGGCTTCAATGGCATCCTGCAGGCGGCGGGCAATGGTGATTAGCTCCCGTTCAGACAAGGGTCCGGACAAGCCGATGGAGAGCACCGGAAACAGGGACACGTTGATTTCATGCACCCGCGGCTCGTCTGCCTCCTGCGGCAGCTTGGAGCGGGCGGTGTCCACTTTTTCGCGCACATCCTGCAGGGCTTTATCCGGGTCGAAACCGGCGTCAAATTCCAGCATCACCGAGGCATGGCCTTCGGCGGAGGTACTGCGCATTTCCTTGATGCCTTCGAGCGCCCTCAGCTCCTGTTCCATGGGGCGCACTAACAGGCGCTCCGCATCCTCGGGGCTGATGCCATCCAGTGTCATGGACACATAGATCATGGGAATGGTGACGTCCGGATTCGATTCCTTCGGAATCGCCTGGTAGGCTGCCATGCCGCCAAGAAGCAGGAACAGGAAGGTCAGCAGCGTGGTGCGGCTGCGGTCCATGGCCGCAGAGATCAGTGCTCTCATGGTGGTCAGCCCCGCTGGTCTGAGCGGTCGACCGGCTGCACGGCCTCACCCTCGGCCACAAACCCGCCACCCCGGGTAATCAGCCGGATCTGATCCGGCAGGCCGGACACCCAGGCGCCATCGGTGGCTACGTTGAGCAGTTTGACGGTCTGGAACATCACCCGGTCCTGCCCGTTGACGTACTTCACACCGGGCCGGCCGTCGTCGTCCAGCGTCAGGTAGGCCGGTGAAATGAACTGGGCCTTTTGCTCCGGCAAGCGGATGTTCAGGGTAGCGGTGCCGCCAGCCGCTCTCAGCAAATCCGGGTTCTCCACCAGGATTTCCACCGCAAAGCTGCGGGTTTCCGGGTCTGCCGCACTGGCGACAAAGCTGACCACACCCGCCATGGCGGTGCCATCCAGCAATTTGATCTCCACCGCCTGCCCGGGCTCGACCGCAGACACCGACTGCTGGGGAATCTGCCCGGTGGCTTTCAGGCGATCAACCTGAACTAGCTCGAACAGGGGCGTGCCCACCTGCACCAATGTACCGGGGTCTACTTCCCGACGATTCACTACTGCGTCGAAGGGAGCGGACGGTTTGAGATGTTGCAACGCCAGTTCCGCCACCGTGCGTTCAGCCCTGGCGGCGGCCAGTTCACTCTGCAACCGCAACACTTCGGTTTCGGAAGCCAGGTTATTCGAACGCAACCGGCGCGCACCGGCCAGGTCGGCTTCCAGCTTGCGAATATTGGCTCTCCAGCGCTCAACCACGGCATCCCGGCCATCGGTAGACAACGTCAGCAACGGCTCCCCGGCTTTTACCTGGTCCCCCAGCTGCACGTGCAACTGCTCTACCGTTCCGGCCACCCGGGCACCTACCATCACCGACTGCCAGGGCTGCAGCTGGCCCTGCAGTTTCAGTACCGGCTGATAGTTGGTGGCTTCCAGCGTTTCCACCTCTACCCGGGTGGGCTGGCGCTGCTCCTGCTCGGGGTCGGCCGGGGCATCATCACTGGCTACTTTGAGCTCACCGGTAGCCATCCAGATAACCAGGAGAATAATGACCAGCAGGGATAAACCGAGGGATCCGAGTTTTGCTTTTGTCATGAAACGCTCATCACTTCCGTATTTGAGGCAATAAAGGGTTGCAACCGGTTTTAAACGTGGGTTAGATTCTACACATATTGTTTTTACGAATTCAGAGCAGATTGCCGATTTTATGAATCTCAACGCAGTGATTGTCCTTGTAAAGCTAGTCCTGGTGGTCGTGGTACCGTCCGGGGGCTTTTGCGTGGACAAGCGGGTGAGATAGCGACAACCTGACTCAAACACCAGAAACCCCCGGCACCGAAAGGTCCCGGGGGTTTCTTTTTTGCGGCAAAGAAAAAGGGAAAAACGACCATGAACGGCGCACAGCACATTCTTGAAGCGTTCCACCGCCATAACATCAACACCGTTTTCGGCTATCCGGGCGGCTGCATCATGCCGCTATACGATGCCCTGGTGGACGATGTCGGTGTGGAACACGTGCTGTGCCGCCACGAACAGGCCTGCGCCCTGGCCGCGGACGGCTATGCCCGTGCCAGTGGCGAGATTGGCGTGTGCATCGCCACCTCCGGCCCCGGTGCTACGAACCTGATCACCGGCGTTGCCAATGCCTATATGGATTCCATCCCCATGCTGGTAATCACCGGGCAGGTAGCCACCAGCATGATCGGCACCGATGCCTTCCAGGAAACCGACATTCTGGGCATGACTCTGGGCATCGTTAAGCACAGCTACCTGGTGGACGATGCCGAAGCACTGCCGGTGATCATCGAAGAAGCCGTCCAGCTGGCCCAAAGCGGCCGCCCGGGGCCGGTGTGGATTGATATCCCCAAAGACGTCCTGCTGACGGAAGTGGCGACTGCCGCACCGGCCACTGCGCCCGCATCGGACGCCCACTGCCCGGACATCACCCGAGCCCTCGCCATGCTGCGTTCAGCCAGGCGCCCCCTGCTCTACAGTGGCGGCGGCGTTTCCCTGGCCCAGGCCGAACACAGCTTCCGTGCCTTCGCGGAAACCTCCGGCCTGCCGGGCGTTGTCACCCTTAAAGGCATCGGCAACGCCGGCAAACACACCCCCCATAACCTGGGTATGTTAGGCATGCACGGCTCCCGCGCCGCCAACAAGGCAGTCGACGAATGTGACCTGCTGTTCGTAGTCGGCGCCCGCCTGGACGACCGCGCCACCGGCAAACTGGACGGCTTCGCCCCCAACGCGAGAATGATCCACATCGATGCCGATGCCGCCGAGATCAACAAACTGCGGGAAGCCGACCTGGCCCTGCGCGGCGACCTGAACACCATTCTGGCGGCCTTCACTGCTGCTCTGAAAAGCGAGCCGCTGACCATCACCGACTGGCAGAAACAATGCCAGACCTGGCACACCACCGGTGGTTTCAAGGCCGCGGATAACGAAGAACCCATGGCCCCCATCACCGGCCCGGCCTTCATCCGCCAGCTGTCCCGCATCGCCCCGGATGACACCGTCATCGCCTGTGACGTAGGCCAGCACCAGATGTGGGTTGCCCAGCATTACGAGTTTGACCACCCCCGCCGACACCTCACCAGCGGAGGCCTGGGCACCATGGGTTTCGGACTGCCGGCGGCCATCGGCGCGCAGTTTGCAGACCGCAACAGCACGGTGATCAACGTAACCGGCGACGGCTCGTTCATGATGAACGCCCAGGAACTGGCCACCATCCGCCGGTACGAGCTGCCCCTGAAGCTGATCATCCTCGACAACCAGTGTCTGGGCATGGTGCGCCAGCAGCAGGAGTTGTTCTACAACAACCGGGAAAGCCACATTAACCTGGACGACAACCCGGACTTTGTAGCCATGGCCCGCGCCTTCGACATCCCGGCCCTGCACATAGACCGCACCGACCAGATTCGCCGGGGCATCGAAACCATCCTGGCTTACGACGGCCCGATGCTGCTGCACGTGGCCATCAGCCGTGAAGAAAACGTATGGCCGATTGTTAAACCCGGCGGCAGCAACCGTGACATGATCGACGAAACCAAGCGCACCAGCACTGCAAACAAGGAGAACGTAGCATGAACTCGCAATCCCAACCGGCTATGCCAAGCTACACGTTGAACTGCCGCATGAACCAGGAAGCGGCTGCACTGGAGCGCCTGTGCCAGGTGGTTCGAGTTCGGGGTTTCCGGATTTCGCGCATGTCTATGGAGGCCGCCGATGACCACCTAAATATCGCCCTGACCCTTTCGGGTAGCCGGCCTATCGGTATGTTACGTTCGCAGCTGGAGAAGCTGCATACGGTTGTTGATGTGGCCCTTCAGGAACAGGCGGCTTCGGTCCGTTCCGTTTCGGCCTGAGGGTCTGCTGGGGCTCCCAGACTTCCGGTTGTGGGGGCGGGCTTGCGGTGTGGCTGTTGGATTTTTTTTGGAAAAACAACTCGCTTCGCTCAGACATCTTTTTCCGGCAAAAAATCCAACAGCCACACCGCGCCGACGGGCATTGGCGGGTTCACGGGAAAACTTTCTGGACCTGTGTTGTCACGCCTACCGACGAGCATTTCTGGTATAGGCTGCTTTTTGCCTGCGGCGCTTTTTTAACAGGGTTGCACTTTGGGGCTTTGTGGGTTTCGCTGGTGAGAGGCTGATTTCGTTAACGACTTTTGATTGGGAGGTTTTGTTATGACCACGGATAAACGACGTCGTTATTCCGCACCGGTGGTGGATGGTATTAACAAGTCTGCCAGTCGCGCGATGTTGCGGGCGGTGGGGTTTCAGGATGAGGACTTTCGGAAGCCGCAGGTGGGTATTGCCTCTACCTGGAGCAATCTGACGCCGTGCAATATGCACATTGACGGGCTGGCCCGGGAAGCCGCCAAGGGCGCCGATGCCGCCGGGGGCAAGAGTCTGATTTTCAATACCATCACGATTTCAGACGGCATTGCCAACGGTACCGAGGGCATGAAGTATTCCCTGGTGTCCCGGGAGGTGATTGCGGATTCGATTGAGACGGTGGCCGGCTGTGAGGGTTTTGACGGGCTGGTGGCGATCGGTGGCTGTGACAAGAACATGCCGGGCTGCATGATGGGGCTGGCGCGGCTTAACCGGCCGTCGGTGTTTGTGTATGGCGGGACCATCATGCCCGGTGAGAATCACACCGACATCATTTCGGTGTTCGAAGCGGTGGGTGCCCATGCCCGCGGCAATATGGACCTGATTGAGGTGAAGCAGATCGAGGAAACCGCCATTCCGGGGCCGGGCTCCTGCGGCGGCATGTACACCGCCAACACCATGGCGTCGGCCATCGAGGCGATGGGTATGAGCCTGCCGGGCAGTTCGGCTCAGAATGCGGTGTCTGATACCAAGCTGGCCGATTGTGAGGCTGCCGGTGCGGCCGTGCTGAAGCTATTGGAGGCAGATATCAAGCCTTCCGACATCATGACCCGCGAGGCGTTCGAGAATGCGATTACCGTGGTGATCACCCTGGGCGGTTCCACCAATGCGGTGCTGCACTTGCTGGGCATGGCCAGTACTGCCGGCGTTGAGCTGTCGCTGGAGGATTTCGTGCGCATTGGCAAAAAGGTGCCGGTACTGGCCGACCTGCGCCCGTCCGGTCACTACATGATGTCTGAGCTGGTCGCCATCGGCGGCATTCAGCCGTTGATGAAAATGCTGCTGGAGCGGGGACTGTTACACGGCGACTGCATGACGGTAACTGGCAAAACCCTGGCTAAAAACCTCGCGAGCGTAACCCCCTACCCGGAAGACCAGCAGATCATCCGGGCCTTTGAAAACCCGATCAAAGCCGACAGTCATTTACGCATCCTGTTCGGTAACCTCGCGCCGGAAGGTTCTGTGGCCAAAATCACCGGCAAGGAAGGCACCCACTTCTCCGGCCGCGCGCGGGTGTTCCATTCTGAAGAAGAAGCCCAGGAGCGCATTCTCGACGGCACGGTGGTGGCCGGCGATGTACTGGTGATCCGCTACGAAGGCCCCAAAGGCGGCCCCGGCATGCGAGAGATGCTCAGCCCCACCTCCGCCATCATGGGTAAGGGTTTGGGCAGCGAGGTAGCACTGATCACCGATGGCCGTTTCTCCGGCGGCAGCCACGGTTTCGTGGTCGGCCACATTACCCCGGAAGCTGCGGCAGGCGGCCCGATCGCCCTGGTGGAAGACGGCGATACCATCACCATCGATGCGGTCAACAACTCAATCCTGTTGGAGATTTCTGACGAGGAGATGACCAAACGGCAAGAAGCCTGGACCCCGCCCGAGCCAAGATTTACCCGGGGCGTGTTGGCGAAATATGCGCGCACCGTGAGTTCGGCTTCTACGGGGGCTGTTACTGACCTACCTTGAGCTGGGTTGAGCTTGGGTTCCTAGCCTGTTGGTTGTGGGGGCGGGTACGCGGGGTGTGGGGTATTTTTCTTCGGGGAAAAACAACTCGCTTCGCTCAGACATCTTTTTCCCTGTCAGAAAAATACCCCACACCCCCCTACCGACGGGCCTAGAGGGAATAGGAAAGTTTAAAGACAAAGCGAAAGATACAAACTCAGATACAGGCAAAGGCAAAGGCAAAGGCAAAGGCAAAGGCAAAGGCAAAGGCAAAGGCAAAGGCAAAGATTGTGTGGGTTAGCTGCCACTAACAAGGGTAGGCACTAGGTTTTCCCAAAAATGTCTTTCCAAACGAGAACCCGCCAATGCCCGTCGGCGCGGGGTGGCTGTTGGATTTTTTGCCGGAAAAAGATGTCTGAGCGAAGCGAGTTGTTTTTCCAAAAAAAATCCAACAACCACCCCGCAAGCCCGCCCGCACAACCGGAAGTCTGGGAGCCCAAGCCCAGCCGCCCCACAAAACGGGAAGTCCGGGAGCCCAAGCCGGACTCCCAGAAAGCCAAACTTAAATCAGTTCCACAGCCACGGCAGTCGCCTCACCACCGCCAATGCAGAGGGACGCCACACCGCGTTTCAGGCCGCGCTGCTTCAGGGCATTGATCAGGGTGACGATGATACGGGAGCCGGAAGAGCCGATGGGGTGGCCCAGGGCGCAGGCGCCGCCGTGGACGTTGACCTTTTCAGCCGGCAAGTTCAGCTCATTGATGGCAGCCAGGGTAACCACTGCGAAGGCTTCGTTGATTTCGAACAGGTCTACGTCATCCAGAGTCCAATCGGCTTTTTTCAGCACCTTTTCGATGGAACCGATCGGGGCCAGGGTGAACTCCGCTGGCAAACGGGCGTGGGTGGCGTGGGCTACGATTCGCGCCTGCGGGGTCAGGCCACGGTTCTGAGCTTCCTCAGCGGTGGTCAGGACCAGGGCCGAGGCGCCGTCGCTGATGGAGCTGGAGTTGGCCGCGGTTACGGAACCGTCCTTGGCGAACGCCGGTTTCAGCTGGGGGATTTTCTCCGGCTTGGCGTTGCCCGGTTGTTCGTCGATGTCGACTTGGGTATCTCCACCACGGCCGGAGACCGTCACCGGTACGATCTCATCCCGGAACCAGCCATTCTCGATCGCCGCCAGGGATTTCTGCAGGGAGCCAATGGCGAATTCGTCCATGGCTTCACGGGTGATGTTAAACTCATCAGCCGTACGCTGTGCGAAAACGCCCATCAGGCCGCCTTCGTAGGCGTCTTCCAGTCCATCCAGGAACATGCTGTCCATCACCTGGCCATGGCCCATGCGCATACCGCCGCGGGCTTTCGGTAGCAGATACGGCGCCTGGCTCATGTTTTCCATGCCACCGGCAATCATGATGCTGTTGGTGCCCGCTTTGATCTGGTCATGGGCCATGATAATGGCCTGCATGCCGGAGCCGCACATTTTGTTGATGGTGGTACACCCGGAGCTATCCGGGATACCAGCAGCACGAGACGCCTGCCGAGCCGGCGCCTGGCCCAGGCCCGCAGGCAGCACACAGCCCATGATGACTTCCTGAACGTCCGCCGGCTGCAGCCCTGCACGTTCAATGGCAGCCTTAATGGAAACCGCCCCCAGTTCCGGTGAGCGCACAGAGCTCAGCGAGCCCATCATCCCACCCATCGGAGTTCGGGCGGAGCCTGCAATGACGATGTCGTTGTTCATGAGTTTTGTTCTCCTTCAACAGAATCTAGTTTGTATTCTTGGTTTGCCGATTGGTCTTGTTTGGGCTTGTGGGCCGCTGGTTTGGGCTCCCAGCCTTCCGGTTGTGGGGGCAGGTACGCGGGGTGTGGGGTATTTTTCTTCTGGGAAAAACAACTCGCTTCGCTCAGACATCTTTTTCCCTGCCAGAAAAATACCCCACCCCCCCCTACCGACGGGCAGCACAGGAGTGCTGAATGTAAAAAGCAAAAAGCAAAAAGCAAAAAGCAAAAAGCAAAAAGCAAAAAGCAAAAAGCAAAAAGCAAAAAGCAACGAGAGTAACCTGAAGCACCATTGAACGTTGCATCAAACTGATCGCTACCCGCTCTCAGCGCAAAACGTACAGCTGCTCTTATCAAGCGAAAACCCGCCAATGCCCGTCGGCGCGGGGTGGTTGTTGGATTTTTTACCGGAAAAAGATGTCTGAGCGAAGCGAGTTGTTTTTCCAAAAAAAATCCAACAGCCACCCCGCAAGCCCGCCCGCAAAACGGGAAGGCTGGGAGCCCAAGAAGAAACCTCAGCGCCCCAAAACAGAACGGGCAATGATCTCCTTCATAACCTCCGAAGTGCCGCCATAAATCCGCTGAACCCGCGCATCGATGAAATTGCGGGAAATCGGATACTCGGTGGTGTAACCGTAACCGCCGAACAGCTGCAAACAACCATCCGCCACGCGACACTGCATCTCAGTGGCGCTGTACTTCGCCATGGATGCTGTCGGCGCATCCAGCTTGCCGTCTTCGTATTCGCGGATGCACTGGTCGACGAATGCCTTGTTAATGCGGTAGTCGGTTTCCATGCGGGCGATTTCGAAGCGGGTGTTCTGCAGTTGGCTCAGTTTCTGCCCGAACAGTTCCCGTTCCTGGGTGTACTGGATGGTCATGTCCAGTGAGCCACGGGCGGCGGCAACACCCAAGGCGCCGATGACCAGTCGCTCCCTTGGCAGTTCGCACATCAGATACACGAAGCCCTGCCCTTCTTCACCCAGCAGTGCCGAGGAAGGAATTCGCATGTCGGAGAAGAAGAGTTCAGAGGTATCGCCGGAATGCTGGCCGATTTTGTCCAGGTTGCGGCCTTTGCTGAAGCCCGGCAACGAGGTGTCGATCAGGAACAGGCTGATGCCCTTGGCGCCGGCATTGGGGTCGGTCTTGGCGGCGACGATGACCATATCCGCGTGCTGGCCGTTGGTGATGAAGGTTTTGGAACCGTTCAGGATGTAGTCGTCACCGTATTTCACTGCGCTGGTGCGGATGGCCTGCAGGTCGCTGCCTGCTCCCGGTTCGGTCATAGCTATTGCGCCGACGGCTTCGCCGGAGACCATTTTCGGCAGCCATTGCTGTTTCTGCTCATCGTTACCGATGTGGCTGAGATACGGCGCTACGATGTCGGAATGGACCATCACGTTGGTGGACAGCGCACCGAATCCCATCCGGGCCAGTTCTTCGCCCACCACAACCGAGTATTGAAACGGCGCACCGCAGCCGCCGCAGTCTTCCGTTACGTCCACACACAGCATGCCGGCTGCGCCCAGGGTGTTCCAGAGTTCCCGGGGTACGATGCCGCTCTTTTCCCAGGCTTCATAATGGGGCGCCACTTCGGTTTCGAGGGCCTTGATGACGGCATCCCGGAACAGTGCCAGTTCTTCCTGATCAACGGTGTTGGTCATTTCGCTCACCTTTTATCCTTGTTATCCGTGCCTTATCGGGGCGCCATGCGCAGGGCGCTGTCGAGCCGGATGACTTCGCCGTTCAGAACGGGGTTGCGTACCATCTGGTCGACCATCATGCCGAACTCTTCCGGCTTACCGAGACGCTTGGGGAACGGCAAGGTGGCGGCCAGGCTGTCCTGAACTTCCTGGGGCATGCCAGCCATCATCGGGGTCATGAACAGGCCTGGAGCGATGGTGTTCACCCGAATACCTTCGCGAGCCAGTTCCCGGGCTGATTGCAGGGTCAGCGCTACCACGCCGCCTTTCGAGGCACTGTAAGCGGCCTGGCCAATCTGGCCTTCGTAGGCGGCAACCGATGCGGTGTTGATGATCACGCCCCGTTCGCCATCGGCGTTGGGCTCGCGCTGAGCCATATCCGCTGCCGCCAGCCGCAGGATGTTGAAGGTGCCGATCAGGTTTACCTGGATCACCTTGCTGAAACTGTCCAGCGGCATCACGCCTTCGCGGCCCAGAATCTTCGACGCCGGGGCAATGCCCGCACAGTTCACCGCAATACCACAGGGGCCATGGGCTTCCCGAGCGGCTTTCAGTGCAGCTTCCGCGCTTTCTTCCGAGGCCACGTTGCATTCGATGAAAATGCCGCCCAGCTCGGCGGCCACCTGTTCGCCACGCTCTTTGTTCAGGTCCAGGATAGCCACTTTGCAGCCTGCAGCAGCCAGCGCCCGCGCAGCGCCTTCACCCAGGCCGGAGGCACCGCCGGTGACGATGGCGGGAGTGTTTTTGAAATCCATAACTTGCGTCCTGTTATTGGTTTTAGCGCGGCCAAAAACTGGCCGCGCATAGTTTACGTTTACGTAAACTTAACCCAGATACCCTGTTTGAAACAACACCCGTTTCAGTCGAGGCGCTCAACAATTAGTGCAATACCCTGCCCGCCACCGATACACATGGTGATCAGGCCGTAACGGCCACCGGTACGCTCCAGTTCCGCCAGGGCTTTGATAATCAGGATGGAGCCGGTCGCACCCACCGGGTGGCCCAGAGCGACCGCGCCGCCGTTCGGGTTCACCTTGTCTTCCGGCAGGCCAAGCTCGCGGCTGACGGCCATAGCCTGGGCGGCGAAGGCTTCGTTGGATTCGATCACATCCAGGTCTGCCACAGACAAACCGGTGTTCTTCAGAACCTGGCGAACCGCCGGAATCGGGCCCACGCCCATCACTTCCGGGTCTACGCCGGCAAAGGCATAGCCTACCAGCCGGGCGCGGGCTTTCAGGCCACGCTTTTCGGCTTCTGCGGCACTGGTCAGTACCATGGCTGCGGCACCGTCGTTAAGGCCGGAGGCATTGCCCGGGGTCACAATGCCGTCTTTCTGGAACGCAGGCTTGAGGCCTGCCAGGCTTTCTACCGTGGTGCCCGGGCGTACGTGCTCGTCTTTATCGAACACGACTTCCTTGCGACCCTGTTTGACGGTAACCGGCACGATCTGGCCATCGAAATAACCTTTCTCGATGGCATTCGCGGCCCGGCGGTGGCTTTCAGCAGAAAACGCGTCCAGTTCTTCCCGGGTCAGGCCCTGATTGGCGGCGATACGCTCGGCGGTCATACCCATGTGACCACTGCCAAACGGATCACTCAGGATGCCCAGGGTCAGGTCTACCGCCCGGCCATCGCCCATGCGCAGGCCTTTGCGAACGTTCGGTAACAGGTAAGCACCCTGGCTCATGGATTCGGCACCACCAGCCAGCGCCATGCGGCTGTCGCCCATCACAATCAGCTGGGCCGCGCTGATCACCGACTGCACGGCAGAGCCACACAGGCGGTTCACGTTGAACGCCGCAGAGCTTTTCTCCATACCCACATTCAGGGCAATGTGCCGGGCCAGGTAAGCGTCCTGTGGGCCCGTGGTGATGATGTGGCCGAATACCGAATGGTCGATATCCGCAGCTTCTACACCAGCGCGGCTGATGGCCTCGCGAGCGGCGGCGGTGCCCAGTTCGGCCGGAGCCAGTGAGCTCAGGCTGCCGCCAAAGCTGCCGATAGCGGTGCGGGCACCGTCCAGAATGACTACGTCTGTCAGTTTCATGTTCTTCTCCTGAATATAAGTGTTAGAAAGGCTCACTTGCCCAGCATGGAGCGGGCAATCACCTCTTTCATGATTTCCGAGGTGCCAGCGTAAATGGTCTGCACCCTGGCATCCACAAAGAACCGCGAAATAGGATATTCCAGGGTATAACCGTAGCCGCCGAAAAGCTGCAGGCATTCATGGGCGATATCGCACTGCATCTCGGTCAGCATCAGCTTCAGGATGGCCGCGTCTGTCGCCGTCATGGCACCCTGGTGGTATTTGGTGACGCACTGGTTCAGGTAGGCACGGGCCATATCAATACGGGCCCGGGCTTCTGCCAGCTTGAACCGGGTATTCTGAAAATCAGCAATGCGCTGGCCGAAGGCCTGGCGCTGCTGCACGTAATCCAGCGTCAGCGCCAATGCACCTTCGGAGGCACCGATCGCCTGGGCACCCACACCCAGCCGCTCCCGGGGCAGCTCCTGCATCAGGTAGGCGAAGCCTTTGCCTTCTTCCCCGAGCAGTGCCTCCTCAGGCACGATCAGATCCGAGAAAAACAACTCTGCGGTGTCACTGGCGTGCTGGCCGATCTTCTTGATGCCCTTGCCCCGGCTAAAGCCTGGCAGGCTGGTATCCACCAGAAACAGCGACACGCCCTTGGCCCCGGCTTTCGGGTCGGTCTTGGCGCAGACAATCACCATATCGGCATGCAAGCCGTTGGTGATAAACACCTTGGCGCCGTTAATGCGCCAGCCGCCCTCGGTGCGCTCCGCCGTGGTGCGCATAGCAGCAAGATCACTGCCGGCACCCGGCTCGGTCATCGCGATCGCCCCCAGCACCTCGCCAGAGATCATCGCCGGCAACCAGGCCTGTTTCTGCTGTTCATTACCCAGATGCAGGATGTACGGCATCACAATGTTGGCGTGGATGTTGTAACCGGAGGCCAGGCCGCCAAAGCCCATGCGGGCGATATCTTCGATCGCCAGCTGGCTCACCTCGAAACTGGCCGCCGCACCGCCATACTCTTCGGGCATATCAATGCCGAGCATGCCGGCCTGCCCCAGGGTGTGCCACAGCGGCCTCGGAATCTCTCCGGCCTCTTCCCACTGCTCATAAAAAGGTGTGACTTCCTGCTCCAGAGCCCGGACAATCATGGCCTGGAATAATTCGGTTTCTGCCTGTTCTGCTGACATGGGCGCCCCGCGTTTAAATTCAGTGAATAAAATGGAACACTATTAGACTCCGTATGCCTCCGGGCTAGAATGACCCTTCTTGCCGAATTAATTGACCTGTTACGCGGCTGCGCTGACCACTATGGCCAAGGCTCACATTGCCAACCACTACCTTCAAGCGACCCTTCGTGGCGCGGAACGCCAGGGCCACGAAGGGCCCACACTGCTTGAGCAGGCAGGCATCCCTGCCGGCTGGCTGAACACGCCGGAACAGCTGATCACCGAACAACAACTGACCCAACTGGTGAAATCGGTCTGGCGCGCCACCCGGGACGAATTCCTCGGCTTGTCATCGGAACCCTGCAACAACGGCACCTTCGCACTGATGTGCGACTACTGCCTGGGCTCGGCCACCTTGGGCGCCGTGCTTCGAAAAAGCGCGCACTTTTACCGGGTGATCTGCCGGAATCTTGATATCGCGATGGAAGAGCAAGGCAGGCAAGTGTTCTTCCGTTTGCACCTGAAAGACGCCGGCAACGACACCGACCACCTGCTGCAGGAATTCCTGGTTCTGATGTGGGAACGCCTGTCCTGCTGGCTGGTAGACCAGCAAATCCCCTTCGCCCGCACCCAGTTCAGCTACCCTGCCCCGGCCCACGAAGCCGAGTACCGGGCCATGTACCCGGGCGAACTGAAATTCGAGCAGCCGGTGTGCGGCTTTCTGTTCCATGAAAAATACCTGCAGCTACCCATCGTGCGCAGTGAGGAAGAACTCCGGCAATTCCTGCAGGCAGCTCCGGCCTACATCCTGCACCGCCCCAGCCAGGACGAAAGCCTGCGCGCCCGCATCCACGCCCTGCTGGCCCGCTACAATTACCCGGACATGCCGGGGCTCGACGCCTTGGGCCGGGAGCTGCACATGACACCCCGCAACATCGGCCGAAAACTGCAGGACGAAGGCACCTCCCTGCGCAAGATCAAGGAAACCCTGCGGCGGGAACACGCCACCCGCCTGATGACCAGCGAAAGTCTGAGCATCAGCGAAATCGCCGAACTGGTGGGCTTCTCCGAAACCGCCGCCTTCTCCCGGGCCTTCAAACGCTGGACCGGCTTGTCGCCGGCCCGATGGCGTGGCAACCAGGTTAACGGGTAGTGCGGGCTTGATTTAGCTTGGGCTCCTAGCCTGCTGGGTGCGGGGGCAGGTACGCGGGGTATGGGGTATTTTTCTTCGGGGAAAAACAACTCGCTGCGCTCAGACATCTTTTTCCCTGTCAGAAAAATACCCCATACCCCCCTACCGACGGGCAGCACAGGTATAGGCAGGCTTTCATCCGCGAACCCGCCAATGCCCGTCGGCGCGGTGTGGCTGTTGGATTTTTTGCCGGAAAAAGATGTCTGAGCGCAGCGAGTTGTTTTTCCAAAAAAAATCCAACAGCCACACCGCAAGCCCGCCCGCACAACCGGAAGTCTGGGAGCCCAAGCCCAATGGGAGGCTAGGCATCTTCAACAGCAAAGGCTTCCCGCAATTTGCGTTTGAGGAGTTTGCCAGCGCTGTTTTTCGGCAACTGATCGACAAACTGGATGTGTTTCGGAATTTTGAAACGGGCCAGCTTGGCTCTGGCATGCTCAAGCAGCGACTCAGCACTTTCAGGGTAGCCGTCACGTACAACGACAATCGCGCAGATGGCTTCGATCCACTTTTCGTCCGGAACACCAATCACCGCCACCTCAGCTACCGACTCATGCTGGTAAAGGGCTTCTTCCACGTCCCGGCTTGCCACCAGAACACCACCGGTATTCACCACGTCTTTAATCCGGTCAACAATATAAATATAGCCCTGTTCATCACGGTAACCGAGATCGCCGGAGTGGAACCAGCCGCCCTCGAAGGCTTCTTCTGTGGCTTCAGGTTTTTGCCAGTAACCGACCATCAGCTGTGGAGACCGGTGCACCAACTCGCCTTGTTCTCCAGGCTTGCAGTCCTTTCCGGTAGCAGGGTCTACAATCCGGGTCATAACGGTTTGCAATGGTTTGCCGGCAGATGTCGGACGGTCGTGGTGTTCCTCGGGCCGCAATACCGTTGCCAGCGGAGCAATCTCGCTCTGGCCATAGCAGTTATACAGCCCAGCCTGTGGGAGTTGCTGGCTCAGTTTCCGTACAACTTCGCCGGGCATAATGGAGGCTCCGTAGTAAATCTTGTTCACGTGCTGCAGCTTGTTGGCATCAAAGCCTTTGAACTGCAGCAGCGAGATCCAGACCGTTGGTGGCGCAAAGGAGGCATTTAACTGCTCACTGGCCAGCAGGCCAAGGATGGCATCTGGTGTTGGGGCATTGATCAGCCGGGTATAACCGCCGGTCAACAACATGGGCATCATGAACACATGCATCTGGGCGGAGTGGTACAGCGGCAATGCCGCCAGGCAACGGTCACCCGGAACAATGTCGAGATGGTACTGGGCCGCCCCGTACTCAGTCATCAGTGAGCGGTGGGTGTGCATAGCTCCCTTGGGGTCGGACGTGGTGCCTGACGTGTAGAGAATCTGGACAACGTCGGTATCGGACTGGTCGGTATCCGGCGGCAGATCGCTGGCTCCGGAACAGGCCATTTCAAGAATATCATCAGGGGAGTGGGCGCCGTGCAGGCTGCCGAGGATTTCAATATCGACCGTTGAGGCAACGCTATCCACCTGAGGCTTCAGATCATTGTCGTAAAACAGTGCCCTCGCTCCCGACTGATTCAATACGTAGGACAGCTCATGCTCCACCAGGGCATAGTTGACCGGGACATGAACCAGCCCCGCTTTTGTGCACGCCAGCCACAATAGCAGGTAGGCATCGGAGTTCTTACCGTAGGCAGCTACCCGCTCGCCTTTATTCAGTCCCAGGGCTATCAACTGGTGAGCAACACGGTTACTCGCAGCTTCAATGTCCCGAAAAGTCCATTGTCGGTCAGCGAATGCCAGAGCTACCTTGTCGCCATGACAGGCGGCTGAACGCGCGATGGCGTCACCAATTGTGTTCCTTAAGGCCCTGATAACTTGGTTATTGTGCTGAGTGAGCGTTGAATCTGACATGCTTACCTCATTTCCTTGTTGTTGTAACCGGCTGCCGGCCATTAAGGCAAAGGTGCAGGACCTGTTGGAATGACCCTTCTGGCCCAAAAAATTGACCCGTTCGGACAAGTCCACTCTGCCTTGGGTTGGGCTCCTAGCCTTCCGGTTGTGCGGGCGGGCTTGCGGGGTGGCTGTTGGATTTTTTTTGGAAAAACAACTCGCTTCGCTCAGACATCTTTTTCCGGCAAAAAATCCAACAGCCACCCCGCGCCGACGGGCATTGGCGGGTAGTCGCGAGATAACAGCAGCAGTATTTTTTTGCCTAATCGGGGCTAGTGCAACGTTCACACCTATTTCTGGGTGCTCTCGTTGCTTTTTTCTTGGTATTCCTGTGCTGCCCGTCGGTAGGGGGGTGTGGGGTATTTTTCTGACAGGGAAAAAGATGTCTGAGCGAAGCGAGTTGTTTTTCCCCGAAGAAAAATACCCCACACCCCGCGTACCCGCCCGCACAACCGGAAGGCTAGGAGCCCAAGCCAGCCATGAGCCATACTTTACGTTAACGTAAACTTGAATTACCCTGAGCAAAAATAACACAACCGTTCCGGACCGCACATGAGCGACAAGAAAACCTTCAATATCAGCGAGCTCTCCCAGGAGTTCGACGTAACCACTCGAAGCATCCGCTTCTACGAAGACCAGGGGCTTCTGAACCCCACCCGGCGCGGTCAGACCCGCATCTTCAGCAACAAAGACCGGGTGCGCCTGAAGCTGATCCTGCGCGGCAAACGCATGGGGTTTTCCCTGGCCCAGACCAAGGAGCTGTTCGACCTTTGGGATGAAACCCTCACCGGCAATGAAAAGCAGCTGCTGAAAATGCTCGAGATCCTGGGCGACCGACGCGCGCACCTTGAACAACAAAAAGACGACATCGCGCAGGCGGAGATGGAAATAGACACCGCAGAAACCCGATGCCGCGAAGCTCTGGACGAACTGCAGAAAAAGAAAGAACAACAAAGCCTGGCCGCCGACTAGGGCAACAACCCGCAGCGGGTCGCTTAACGACACACACTAGCAAGAACAAAAAAGGCAGCACACCATGAAATCCCAATACAGCGAACTCAACTTCGGCCTCGGCGAAACCCTCGACAGCCTGCGTGAACAGGTCAACCGCTTCGCCGCCGATGAAATCGCCCCCCGGGCCGAGGAAATCGACCGCACCAACGAATTCCCCATGGACCTGTGGCGCAAACTGGGCGACATGGGCTTGCTGGGCATCACCGTGAGCGAACAATACGGCGGCGCCGACATGGGCTACCTGGCCCACGTAGTGGCCATGGAAGAAATCAGCCGGGCCTCCGCCAGCGTTGGCCTGTCATACGGTGCCCACTCCAACCTGTGCGTCAACCAGATCAACCGCAACGGCACCGAAGAACAAAAACAGACATACCTGCCCAAACTCATCACCGGCGAACACATCGGCGCCCTCGCCATGTCTGAACCCAACGCCGGCTCAGACGTCATCTCCATGAAACTCCACGCCCGCGACGAAGGCGACCACTACGTCCTCAACGGCAACAAAATGTGGATCACCAACGGACCAGACGCCAACACCTACGTCATCTACGCCAAAACCGACCCGAAAGGCGGCTCCAAAGGCGTCACCGCCTTCATCGTAGAACGCAACTACCCCGGCTTCAGCCGCCACCAGAAACTCGACAAACTCGGCATGCGCGGCTCCAACACCTGCGAACTGGTGTTCGAAGACTGCAAAGTCCCCAAAGAAAACGTCCTCGGCGGAGTTGGCAACGGCGCCAAAGTCCTCATGAGCGGCCTCGACTACGAACGCATCGTCCTCTCCGGCGGCCCCCTCGGCCTCATGCAAGCCGCCATGGACGTAGTCGTGCCCTACATCCGCGAACGCAAACAATTCGGCCAGGCCATCGGCGAATTCGAACTGGTACAGGGCAAAGTGGCCGACATGTACACCTTCATGAACACCGCCAAATCCTACGTCTACATGGTCGCCCAATCCGCCGACCGCGGTGAAACCACCCGCAAAGACGCCGCCGGCGCCATCCTGTATTCAGCCGAAATGGCCACCAAACTCGCCCTCGACGCCATCCAGCTCCTCGGCGGCAACGGCTACATCAACGACTACCCCACCGGCCGCCTGCTGCGGGACGCGAAGTTGTATGAAATCGGGGCTGGAACGTCTGAAATCCGGCGGATGTTGATTGGCAGAGAACTGTTCCTGAACAAGTAAGCGTTGCGCGGAATCCACTGACCAAGTCAAACGAGGTCCTGCGGGTAGAGCGATTCAAAAATTTCGTAGGCCATGGATGGCCGGAGAGAAGCGCACAGGGACGTGCTTGTAGCGGTTTTTGAATCGCTCTACCCGCAGGGCCGATGCACGGACGAATATCTAATGACGATACTCCAGAGCAAAATTAACCCGAGGTCCGACGAATTCCAGGCCAACCACCACTCCATGGCCTCCGCCGTAACCGACCTAAGGGAAAAAGTCGAAACCATCCACCAGGGCGGCGGCCCCGAATACCAGAAACGCCACACCGAACGCGGCAAACTCCTGCCCCGCGAACGCATCAACAAACTACTCGACGAAGGCTCCCCCTTCCTCGAAATCGGCCAGTTCGCCGCCTACAACGTCTACGGCGAAGACGTCCACGCCGCCGGCGTAATCGCCGGCATCGGCCGGGTCAGCGGCACTGAATGCATGATCATCGCCAACGACGCCACCGTTAAAGGCGGCAGCTACTACCCGCTGACCGTCAAAAAACACCTGCGCGCTCAGGAAATTGCCGAAACCAACCGCCTGCCCTGCATCTACCTGGTCGACTCCGGCGGCGCCAACCTGCCAAGGCAGGACGAAGTCTTCCCGGACCGCGACCACTTCGGCCGCATTTTCTACAACCAGGCCCGAATGTCTGCCGATGGTATCCCCCAGATCGCCGTTGTTATGGGTCTGTGCACCGCCGGCGGTGCCTACGTACCCGCCATGGCCGACGAATCCATCATCGTGCGCAATCAGGGCACCATCTTCCTGGCCGGCCCGCCGCTGGTCAAAGCCGCCACCGGCGAAGTGGTCAGCGCTGAAGACCTGGGCTGCGCGGACGTACACTGCAAAATCTCCGGCGTGGCCGACCACTACGCCGAGAACGACGCCCACGCCCTGGACATCGCCCGGCGCTGCATCGCCAACCTCAACCGCCGCAAACCCGTGCCGGTCGAACTGCGCGAACCCAAAGCACCGCTGTACAACCCGGAAGAAATCTACGGCATCGTCGGCACCGACTTGCGCAAACAGTTCGACGTACGCGACGTGATCGCCCGCATCGTCGACGGCTCCGAATTTGACGAATTCAAACGCTACTACGGCTCCACCCTGGTGACCGGCTTCGCCCATATCCACGGTTACCCCGTGGGTATCATCGCCAACAACGGCATCCTGTTCAGCGAATCCGCCCAGAAAGGCGCGCACTTTATTGAACTGTGCTGCCAGCGCAACATCCCGCTGCTGTTCCTGCAAAACATCACCGGCTTTATGGTGGGCCAGAAATACGAAGCCGAAGGCATTGCCAAGCACGGCGCCAAGATGGTCATGGCCGTGGCCTGCGCCAACGTGCCCAAGATCACCGTGCTGATTGGCGGCAGCTACGGCGCCGGCAACTACGGCATGTGCGGCCGGGCCTACAGCCCGGACTTCCTGTGGATGTGGCCCAACGCCCGCATCTCGGTGATGGGCGGCGAACAGGCCGCCAACGTACTCGCCACAGTCAAACGTGAAGGCATGGAACGCAAAGGCCAGGACTGGAGTGCCGAAGAAGAAGCCGAATTCAAGCAACCCATCGCCGATAAATACGAACAGCAAGGCCACCCCTACTACGCCAGCGCCCGCCTGTGGGACGACGGCGTGATCGACCCGGCCCAGACCCGGGAAGTGGTAGCCCTCAGCCTGTCTGCCACCCTGAACCGACCCGCCAAGCCGACGCGCTTTGGCGTGTTCCGCATGTAACCGGAGAGAACGCCATGACCAAACAGACCTCTGCCGTTCTGCTCAACTACCTGGAAGGTGGTGTTTCCGAAATCGTGCTGAACCGGCCAGACAAGCGCAACGCATTCGACGATGTGATCATCCAGCAGCTGATCAAGGCGCTGGAAGTCACGGAAAGAGACGACCAAACCCGCGTCGTCCTCCTGCGCTCCGAAGGCAAACACTTCTCCGCCGGTGCCGACCTTGGCTGGATGCGCCGCATGGCAGACAACGACCATGCCGAAAACCTGAACGACTCCCGGGAACTGGCCAGGCTAATGAGCACCCTCAACCACCTGTCCAAGCCGGTGATCGGCCTGGTTCAGGGCGCAGCCTACGGTGGTGCCGTCGGCCTGGCAGCCTGCTGCGACATCGTGCTGGCCACCGCAAACGCCAGCTTCTGCCTGAGTGAAGTGAAACTCGGCCTGGTTCCCGCCGTTATCAGCCCCTACGTGGTGCGGGCCATCGGTGAGCGACAGGCCCGGCGCTATTTCATCTCCGCCGAAGTCTTCAACGCACAACAGGCCAGCGAATACGGGCTGGTGCACATCGTCTGTGACGACGAAGCCGCCATGCACGCCCGCTGCAACGAGCTGCTGCAACAACTGGCCGACAATGGCCCGCAGGCCATGAGTGCCGCCAAGGACCTGGTGTTTGCCGTCAGCCACAAGCCCATCAGTGCCGATGTCATCGAAGACACCGCCCAACGCATCGCCGACATCCGTGCGGGTGAGGAAGGCCAGGAAGGGCTCAGCGCTTTCCTGAACAAACGAAAGGCCAGCTGGGTTCCGGGAGATAACACATAATGTTCAGCAAAATCCTGATCGCCAACCGCGGCGAAATCGCCTGCCGGATTATCCAGACCGCCCACCGCATGGGTATCCGCTGCGTGGCAGTCTACTCAGACGCCGACGCCAACGCCCGGCATGTCGCCATGGCAGACGAGGCGTTCAACATCGGGCCGGCCGCCAGCGCTGACAGCTACCTGAAAGCCGACACCATTATCGACATTGCCAGGCAGAGTGGAGCCCAGGCCATTCACCCCGGCTACGGCTTCCTGTCTGAAAACACCGGCTTTGCCGAAGCCTGCGAAGCCAACGGCATCGTATTCATCGGCCCGCCCTCTTCGGCCATCGCCGCCATGGGCTCCAAGTCCGCCGCCAAGGCGATTATGGAAAAAGCCGGTGTACCCCTGGTGCCGGGCTACCACGGTAAAGACCAGTCGCCGGAGCTGCTGCGGGCCGAGGCCGAGAAATGCGGCTTCCCGCTGCTGCTGAAGGCCGTTGCCGGTGGTGGTGGTAAAGGCATGCGGGTGGTGGAAACAATGGCCGACTTCGATGACGCCCTGGCCGCCGCCCAGCGGGAAGCCAGGAACGCCTTCGGCAACCCGGACATGCTGATCGAGCGCTACCTGACCCAGCCACGCCACGTGGAAATCCAGGTGTTCTGCGACCAGCAAGGCAACGGCATCTACCTGGCCGAGCGGGACTGCTCGGTGCAGCGTCGCCATCAGAAAGTACTGGAAGAAGCGCCCGCACCGGGGCTGAGTGAGGACACCCGTAAAGCCATGGGCGAGGCCGCCGTGAAAGCCGCGCAAGCCATTAACTACGTGGGCGCCGGCACCGTCGAGTTCCTGTACGACGTAGACGGCTCGTTCTTCTTCATGGAAATGAACACCCGCCTGCAGGTGGAACACCCGGTTACCGAAATGGTCACCGGGCAAGACCTGGTGGAATGGCAGCTGAAAGTGGCCTGGGGTGAGCCCCTGCCGCTGGCCCAGGAACAGGTGAAAACCCGCGGCCACGCCCTGGAAGCGCGCATCTACGCCGAAGATCCGGACCAGGACTTCCTGCCTGCCACCGGCACCCTGCGTTACCTGCGCACCCCGGAAGAATCCGCCCACGTGCGGGTGGATACCGGCGTTACCGAAGGCGACGAAATCAGCATCCACTACGACCCGATGATCGCCAAACTCATTGTGTGGGACGAAACCCGGGAACAGGCCATCAACCGCATGGTGCAGGCCCTGGAGCAGTACCGCATTGCTGGGGTAAAAACCAACATCCGCTTCCTGCACGCCCTGGCCAATGCCGAACCCTTTCGCCAGGCCGAGCTGACCACCGGTTTCATTGATGACCACCGCGAGCTGCTGTTTCCCGCTTCCGGCCCGGATACCGACAAGGTGCTTGTGTTGGCTGCCGGCTTTCTCCTGGAACACCGCAAGTCCCGTGAAGTGGTCAGCACAGACCCCTGGTCGCCCTTCGGCCGGCAGAACAGCTGGCGTTTGAATTCCGACTACGCAGAACCCCTGGCCCTGCAGATGGGCGAGGAGGTGGTTGAACTAAGGGTTCTTGAGCAGGATCACGGGTATCAGATAACCCTCGGCGACAACCGCTATACCCTGCAGGCCAGCCTGCAGGACGATTACCTGCAAGCGGTCATCAATGGCCACCGCCTGTGCGTGCACGGCAACCTGCACAACGACGAACTGGTGTTGTTCCACGAAGGCAACAGCATCACCTGCAAGCTCTACCGTGAACGCTGGGAAACCGAAGACCTGGCCGGCGACGGCAGCCTCTCTGCCCCCATGAACGGTGCCATTGTGGCGGTGCAGGTGCAGGCTGGCGATAAGGTCACCGCCGGCCAGACCCTGGTGATCATGGAAGCCATGAAGATGGAGCACGCCATCAAAGCCCCGGCCGATGGCACCGTCAGCGAGGTGTTCTTTGCCCAGGGTGACCAGGTATCCGAAGGGGCGGAGTTGATCGCTATCGAGATTGAGGAGACTGAGTAATGGCCTTCCCGAAACGTGTCCGACTGGTGGAAATGAGCCCCCGGGACGGTCTGCAGAACGAATCCGGCCCGGTGATTGCCACCAGCATCAAAACCGGGCTGATCGACCGGCTGGCCGACTGCGGCCTTACCCACATCGAAGCTGCCAGCTTTGTCTCCCCCAAATGGGTGCCACAAATGGGTGATGCCGCCGAGGTCATGGCCGGCATCACCCGAAAGGCCGGCGTACGTTACTGCGCCCTTACCCCCAACCTCAAAGGCTTCGAAAATGCCCTGGCGGCCGGAGCCGACGAGGTTGCCGTGTTCGGCGCCGCCTCCGAAGCCTTCACCCTAAAGAACATCAACTGCACCATTGCCGAAAGCCTGGACCGCTTCGCTCCCGTGGTGGAAGCGGCCCGCAAGCACGGCATTCCGGTGCGCGGCTACGTATCGACGGTGATGGGTTGCCCCTATGAGGGTGACATTGAGCCCCGGCAGGTCGCCAGCGTCGCCAAGACCCTGTACGACATGGGCTGCCATGAAATTTCCCTGGGTGACACCATCGGCGTGGGCACGCCGCTGAAAGCCAAACGCATGCTGGAGTCCGTGGCCGCCCATATTCCCATGGATAAGCTGGCGGCCCACTTCCACGACACCTACGGCCAGGCCCTGGCCAATCTGTATGCGGTACTGGAAGAAGGCGTCAGCGTAATCGATGCCTCGGTGGCGGGTCTGGGCGGTTGTCCTTATGCGAAGGGCGCCTCCGGCAATGTGGCCACCGAAGACGTGCTCTATCTGTTAAATGGGCTGGGTATAGAAACCGGTGTCGACCTGGAAAAACTGGTGGCGACCGGCGGCTGGATCTGCGGCCAGCTCAACCGCCACAACGGCTCTAAAGTGGGGCAAGCCATGGGCGGTTGAACGTTAAGGGCCCCGCCCACAGGGGCCTGACACAGGGTTAAAAGTCTGAGCCTTCATCCGCCTCGCGCAAACGCTCTTTGCGCTCGAGGTCTTCCTGTATCACCGCTTTGATCTCTTCCAGCACGGCATCGACATCAGAGCTGCCGCTGTCATCTTCAAATTCACCCGTCAGCACAGAGTCGGGGGTCAGCTCCCCCTCTTCGAACAGCGCCCACATCTCCCTGGCGAACCGGGTGTCCAGGATCTCAGGTGCATACTGGCCATAATAGCCGCGCATGTTATTCACATCGCGGTCGAACATTTCCTGCGCACTGTTGTTGGACGCAGCATTTACCGCCTGCGGCAAATCAATGATCACCGGGCCGTAATCGTCAACCAGCACGTTAAATTCAGACAAATCACCGTGCACGATCCCTTCGCACAGCATGAGCCTTACGTAGTGCATCATCAGCGTGTGGTCTTCAATGGCCTGCTCTGCTGACATGGACACATCAGCCAGTCGTGGTGCGACATCGCCGGTATCTTCTGTCACCAGTTCCATCAGCAACACACCGTCAAAGCAACCGTAGGTTTCAGGCACACGCACACCGGCTTTCGCCAGCGTGGACAGCGCGTTGATTTCGGCATTCTGCCAGACTTCTTCCTGCTGCTTGCGGCCGTAGTTTGAACGCTTTTCCATGGCGCGGGCCTGGCGCCCGCTGCGAACCTTGCGACCCTCTTGATATCGCGCCGCTTTTTTAAAGCTGCGCTTGACCGCATCTTTATAGACTTTGGCGCAGCGAATCGAATCGCCACACCGTACAATATAAATATCGGCCTCTTTACCGCTCATGAGTCGGCTGATGACTTCATCAATGATGCCATCATCGGCGAGGGGCTTCAGGCGTTCAGGGATTTTCAAAGAGTTCCTGCCAAAATTGGTCGAAGAGAAGCCGCCATTGTACCGTTGGTAGAGTCTGGCGGCTAATGTCGCCCAAACCAGGATTATTCCGCTCCACTAAACCCGGGATCTACGCAATGCATCTTCCATTCTGGCTGACCACGACTCTGCTGTTTCCGGTGTTGCTGTATCAGGGTAAGCGCACTCGTCAAACCACGCCACGGCTGCCGGAGGCCTCCGGATCTCCGTTCGGGCAATATGGTGAGGGCGAGCCCGCCCGGCGCATCCTGGTGATTGGCGAATCCACCGCAGCCGGCGTGGGCGCCCAAACCCACGATCAGGGCCTGGCCAGCCAGCTGGCACGGGAGCTCCATGAGGGAACCGGGCAAACCATCGCCTGGCACACCTTCGGGGTTAACGGTATTCGTTTGAATGCCCTGAACCGGGCGCTGGAACAAACAGACTTACCGGAAGCCGATGTGGTTATCCTGAGCATGGGGGTCAACGACACCACCGTTTTTACGCCCCGGAAACGATTCCGCCAGCAACTGCTTGAACTGAGGGAGTTGCTCGAAGCACGGTATCCGGCACCCCTGATGCTTCTGAGCGTGCCTCCCATGCACCTGTTCACCGCCCTGCCGGCGCCCTTGCGCTACGTGATGGGATGGCGGGCCAGGCTTCTCGACAACATCTACCGGCAACTGGCCAGCGAAGCGCCGCAGCACTTCCGCTACGCCCGTTACCCGGTGATTGAAGATACCGGGCTGTTGGCCAGCGACGGCTACCACCCCGGCATCAAAGGCTATCGGTACATTGCCGAAGCCCTGGCGCCGGAGCTGAGCCGGGGCATCAGGGCCGATGCTTCTCCGGAGGAATAGAGTAAGTCATGGTGGCATGGGCCACCGGCTCCTCCATACCTGTGGAATAGATCGACACCTCACCCACCGCCATCGTGCGCCCTACTTTCAGCAAGGTAGCGCGGGCCCACACCGCAGCGTGGGCGGCGGGCTTGCGCATGAAGTTGATGTTGAAGTTGGTGGTTACCGCCAGGGGTACCAGGCCAATTTTGCCCAGCAAGGCGGCGTACATGGCCACGTCTGCCAGCCCCATCATAACCGGACCAGACACGGTTCCACCGGGGCGCAAGTGGCCGTCGTCCACCTCCAGCTTCATCTCGGCCCAGCCATCACCCAGCTCCTGCAGATTGCCGTAGGCGGTACCCTGGGGAAAGTGATCTTCAAGGAAAGCCTTCAGCTCTCCGAATGTTACTTGCATGGCTCTACTGCTCAGTCTGGTTTGTAAAGCCTCAGGATACTCGAAAAGTCCAGCTCACCGTTACCCTGCCCGGCATGCAGCTGGAACAGGTTTCGGGCCAGGGAGCCCATGGGGATGGAAGCCTGGTTGGCGACCGCGTTATCAAACGCCAGCCCCAGGTCCTTGGTCATCAGGTTCACCAGGAAGCCACCCTGGTAATCCCGGGATGCCGGCACCCCTTCCATCACACCCGGCCACGGGTTGTACACGTTCAGCGCCCAGTTGCCGCCGGAGCTCTGCTTCATGATTTCCGACAGTACCGCAGGGTCCAGGCCATTTTTGACGCCCAGAGCCAAGGCTTCGCTGGTGCCGGCCATCAGGATGGCCAGCATCATGTTGTTGCAGATCTTGGCAACCTGGCCCGCGCCGTGGGGTCCCGCGTGGAAGATGTTCTTGCCCATGGCTTCCAGAACCGGCCGTGCCTTGTTGTAGGTGGCCACTTCGCCGCCGCAGATAAAGGTGAGTGTACCGGCCTTGGCGCCACCTACGCCGCCGGATACCGGCGCGTCGATAAAGGCCAGGTCTTTTGCTGCGGCAGCTTCTGCCACCGCCCGGGAGGTTTCCGGGGCAATGGTGGAGGAGTCAATCACCAGGGTGCCGGCCGGCAGGGCTGCCAGCAGGCCGTCTTCGCCCAGGTACACCGCTTCCACATGCTTGCCCGCCGGCAGCATGGTGATTACGCACTCGGTGCCCTGGGTTGCCGCTTTAGCTGAATCCGCAGTGCTGGCCCCTTCGGCCACCAACGCTTCAACCGCCGGTTTGGACAGGTCGAAAACCGTGACCTCATGCCCCGCCTTCAGCAGGTTGGAGGCCATGGGCCCGCCCATGTTGCCCAGACCAATAAAGGTTACCTTCGCCATCTTGCTTCTCCTTGTTTTTGTAGCAGTGCGCCGGGATTTATCAGTGCCCGGGCGCCTGGCTGAAAAATTCTTCAATCCACTCATTGTCCAGTTCCGCCAGCGACGCATAACGCCAGCGGGGCTGCATGTCTTTGTCGATCAGCAATGCCCGGATGCCTTCGGCAAACTCGCCCTTCTTCAGGCAGTTCACCGACATCACCAGCTCGTTATCCAGCACCTGTTTCAGGCTGTCGCGCTGGCTGCGCTGCAGATGTTTCCAGGTCAGGGCCAGCGAGGTGGGTGAGGCACTGGCCAATCCCTTCACAGCTTTGCCCAGCCAACCCTCTCGGCCGCCCAGGTCCTTAAGCTGCGCTACCACCTGCTCAAGGGAATCGCCATCGGTGGCCTGCTGGATATCATCAAAGTGATCGCGAACCGCAGACGCCGGCAGCGCCTCCCGGCTTTGCTTTTCATACTGGCGCAGTACCGAGCTGACAACACTATTTGCGCTGGAACCCTGCCAGTTGGCGAAGGCCAGGGCATCAATCACCTGCCCTTTGAGTTCGTGGCTGACGAACCGGTCTGCCATGCCCACAAACAGCGCATCGGCTGGGTTCATGCGGGTGCCGGTCAGCCCCAGAAACATGCCGGTACGCCCGGGCATGCGGTTCAGGAACCAGCCGGCGCCGATATCCGGGTACAGGCCGATGCTCACTTCCGGCATGGCCAGTTTCGAGTGCTCGGTAACTACCCGGTGGGAAGCGCCCGCCATCAGGCCGATGCCGCCGCCCATTACAATGCCATTGCCCCAGCACACAACCGGTTTGGGGAAAGTATGGATCAGGTAGTCCAGCTCGTATTCTTCGGTGAAGAACCGTTCACCTTCAGCCAGCTTTCCGGGCTCGGTCATGCTGCGGTACAGGGACACGATATCGCCACCGGCGCAGAAGGCCTTGTCGCCCTCGGCTTCCAGCCAGACCGCACATACGCTGTCATCGTCGGCCCAGCGTTGCAGCTGCGGCTTGAGCAGGCGGATCATGTCCATAGACAGCGAATTCAGGTTGCGCGGGCTGTTCAGCCTGGCGACCGCAATCCGGCCACCGCCGTTTGTGGTCCACTCTTCAAATACCATCGGTTGATCGCTCATAGCAGCCCCGGGCTTATCGGTTTTTCCATTCCGGCTTGCGCTTCTCTAGGAACGCATTCACGCCTTCTTTCTGGTCTTCGGTGTGGAACAGCTCCACAAACAGTTCCCGCTCCATGCGCCAGCCATCAGTGTGGCTACGGCCATCACGGGCGCTCATCACCAGCTGCTTGCAGCGGGCAATCGAAGACGGGCTCTGCTTGCAGGCGCCTTCGGCCAGCTTCAGGGCGGCTGCCAGGCCTTGTCCAGACGGCACCACTTCTTCCACCAGACCAATCTGCAGCGCCTTGCTGGCATCTACCCGCTCGCCGCACAGAATCATGCGCTTGGCCCAGCCCTCGCCTACCAGCCAGGGCAGGTTCTGGGTGCCACCGGCGCAGGGCAGCAGGCCAACACCGGCTTCTGGCAGCGCCATCTGGGCGTGCTCTTCGGCAATGCGGATATCGCAGGACAGCGCACATTCCAGGCCACCGCCCATGGCGTAGCCGTTAATGGCGGCAATCGACACACCCCGGAAGGCGGTCAGCGTGGCGAAGGCCTGGCCGAACTTCTGGGCCATTTCGTTGGCCCGGGCGCGGTCGCCATCGGCAAAGGTTTTCAGGTCCGCCCCGGCGGAGAAAAATTTCTCACCCTGGCCGGTGACCACCAGCGCGAAGATGTTGCGGTCGGCGTTGAGGTCTTCAATGGTGGCTTCCAGAGCCGCCAGGGAGTCTGCCGTCCAGGTATTGGCCGGCGGGTTAGCGATGGTCAGGATCGCAATGTGATCGCGCTTTTCCAGTTGAATCAGTTCGCTCATGGTAAATTCCTTTGGTTGTTCCGGTGCTGATGATTGGGGCCGGTTACTGGATGGCTTCGGCAACGCCGTCTTCCAGCATGCGGCGGGCAATAATCAGGCGCATGATTTCGTTGGTGCCTTCGAGAATCTGGTGTACCCGAAGGTCCCGCACATAGCGCTCCAGCGGGTATTCCCGAATGTAGCCGTAGCCGCCGTGCAACTGCAGGGCCTCGTTGGCCACCTCGAAACAGGCATCGGTGGCGAAGCGCTTGGCCATGGCGCAATGCAAGGTGGCTTCCGGGTCGCCGGCATCCAGCTTGAAGGCACCCAGGCGCACCATCTGCCGGGCCGCCACCAGGTTGGTAGCCATATCCGCCAGCTTGAACTGCAGGGCCTGGAACGCGGCCAGTGGCTTACCGAACTGCTGGCGCTCGTGCAGGTAATTGCGCGCCCGCAGCAGCGCCGCCTGGGCGCCGCCCAGCGAACAGGTAGCAATGTTCAGGCGGCCGCCATCCAGGCCCTTCATGGCAATGGCGAAGCCGTCGCCTTCATTACCAATTCGGTTACTGGCCGGAATACGCACGTCTTCCAGGGTGACCAGCCGCGTGGGCTGGCTGTGCCAACCCATCTTTTCCTCGTTCTTGCCGTAGGAAACACCCTCGGCATTGGCAGGGATCACAAAGGTGGAAATCCCCTTGGCGCCACTGTCGGCATCGCCGGTACGGGCCATCAGTACCAGCACATCGGTGGCACCGGCGCCGGAGATAAACATCTTGCTGCCGTTGATCACATAGCTGTCGGCGTCACGAACCGCCCTGGTACGCAGGCTGGCGGCATCGGAGCCGGCCCCCGGTTCGGTCAGGCAGTAGGAGGCCAGCCATTCACCGCTGGCCAGCCTGGGCACAAACTCCTGCTTCAGGTCGTCCGAGGCAAAGCTGGCTACCATCCAGGTGGCCATGTTGTGAATCGTGATAAAGGCCGCCGTGGACGGGCAGGCCATGGCCAGCTCTTCCACGATCACCGAGGTGTCCATGCGGGACAAGCCCATGCCGCCCAGGGCTTCCGGGGTATAAATCCCCATAAAGCCCATCTCGCCGGCTTCTTTCATCACCTCCACCGGGAAGGTGTGGTCTACATCCCACTGGCCGGCATAGGGTGCCATGGCTTTGTCGGCAAAGGCCCGGGCCGCATCCCGGAACGCCAACTGGTCTTCGGTCAGGTTGAAATCCATCGTTCAGCTCCCTGCTCGGCGTTACCGGAGTTGGATGGAGAAGTTGGCTTCGGTAGACGTCGCTTCACTGTTAAACCAGCGGGAGGTGACGGTCTTGGTTTCGGTGTAGAAACGCACTGCCTGCTTGCCGTAAGCGTGCTGGTCACCGTAGAAGGAACCTTTCCAGCCAGTGAAAGAGAAGAACGGCAGGGGCACCGGGATGGGAATATTCACACCCACCTGGCCGACTTCGATTTCGTGCTGGAAGCGGCGGGCAGCACCACCGTGGTTAGTGAAGATAGACGTTCCGTTGCCATAAGGACTGTTGTTGATCAGCTCGATGGCTTCGCCAAGGTCGTTCGCGTTCATGCAGGTGAGCACCGGGCCGAAGATTTCTTCTTTATAGATGTCCATTTCCGGCGTGACTTCGCTGAACAGGGTGGGCCCTACCCAGTTACCGTCCGGCAGGCCATCCACTGTGCAGCCGCGACCATCCAGCATCAGCTTCGCACCCTGGGCTTCGCCGGTGGCGATCAGGGCTTCAACCCGCTCCTTGGCCCTCGGGCTAATCACCGGGCCATAGCTGGCACCGGAGTCGTTCCAGGCACCCGGGCGCACCTTCGCCATGGCTTCCTTCAGTTCCGGGATCCACTCTTGCGCCGCGCCGACAAACACCGCCACGGAGATAGCCATGCAACGCTGGCCGGCGGCACCCACAGAGGCACCCACCAGGGCATTGATCACCTGCTGCTTGTCGGCATCCGGCATGATCACCATGTGGTTCTTGGCGCCGGCAAAGCTCTGTACGCGCTTCATGTTGCGGGTGCCGGTTTCGTAGATGTAACGGCCGACCGGTACCGAACCCACAAAGGAAATGGCCTTGATGGCGGGATCGTTCAGCAGGGTATCCACCTGCTCCTTGGCACCGTGTACTACCTGCAGAACGCCCTTGGGCGCACCGGCTTCTTCGAACAGTTCTGCCAGGCGCATCGGGGTCAGCGGGTCCTGCTCGGACGGCTTTAGTACAAAGGTGTTACCGCAGGCGATGGCCATGGGGAACATCCACAGGGGAATCATGGCCGGGAAGTTGAACGGGGTAATGCCGGCGCACACGCCCAGCGGCTGGATCCAGGAGTGGGTATCCACTTCCCGCGCGACGTTTTCAACGGTCTCGCCCATCATCATGGACGCCACGTTGGCGGCATGCTCTACCACTTCGATACCGCGCCAGACATCGCCCTTGGCGTCATCAAAGGTCTTGCCGGTTTCCTGGGACAGAATTTCGGCAATCTCGTCGTGGTGCTCTTTCAGCAGGGCCTGGTAACGCAGCATCACCCGCGCCCGCTCGGATACCGGGGTTTCTTTCCAGCTCTTGAACACTTCGCCGGCGTTGTCGATGGCCTTGCGCATTTCGTCCGCCGTGGCGCAGGGCACCTGGGCGATGACTTCGTTGGTGGCCGGGTTGGTCACGTCGATCCAGTTCTGGGTCTGGCTCTGAACAAATTCACCAGCAATAAACTGAGGTACTTTTTTCATGAGGATGGTCCCTGTTTGTTGTTGTCCGGGAGTGCCGTGGCCCGCTGAATAACGCAGCGGACCTGGCGATGATTTTCCAAAAGACTAGCACGCTCCTTGCCGCCTGATGATTGACTAAGTTTCGCCCATGATGGATTATTTTTCGATGACCAGTCATCAAAGCACCAAGCCATCCGCGCAAACCTCCCAGTGGCCTGTTCCTGCGGACAGCGTTCGCTATGTGGTTCCGGAGCCCATCGTCCGCCAACTGGCGCACCACCCACTTACCCGGGAGCTGTACCCGCTGGCGTTCGGCCATTACCGGCGGGCGGCGGGCCATCACATGCATCGGGAACACCATCGTGACAATCTTTTGATCTATTGCACCGATGGCAAAGCTTTTCTGAACGTGGCGGGCGAACCTTACACCGTCAGCGCCGGCGACCTGTTGCTGCTGCCCGCCGGCGCCAGCCACCGCTACACCGCAGACCCGGACAATCCATGGACTATTCACTGGGTGCATTACACCGGCCCGCTGGCAGCGGAGTTTGGTGACTACATGGGGTTTGATGACAACACCCGAGTGCTCCATCTGGGGCGCCAGCCCCGCCTGCTGGTAGACTTCAACGGCCTGCTGTCGGTTCGCCAGACCGGCTTCCGCACCAAGGGGCTGATCCACGCCAGCAATCGCCTGCGACAGCTGCTGAGTGCCGTCCCCATGAACGTGGATGAAACCGGCCAGGCCCGGCAAGCCGAGCTGGACACCCTTCACAACTACATGCGTGAACACCTGGAAGAGCGACTGACCTTGCAGCAACTGGCCGAACTCAGCGGGCTGTCACCGGCCCATTTCGCCACCCGTTACCGGGAACAGACCGGCACCTCACCGATTCAGCATTTCCTGCACCTGAAGGTGGAGCGGGCCTGCGAACTGCTGGACACCACCAGCCACACCTTCGCTGACATCAGCCGGCAACTGGGTTACGACGATGCCTATTACTTCTCCCGGCTGTTCAAAAAGGTAATGGGCAAATCCCCCAGCGACTACCGGCACACCGCCAGGCACTGACCCATTGGCGCAGATAGCCTGGCTCCCTGGCCCGACTGCAATTGGCAAGGCGACAAAATTCCGGTATCACACAGGACTCACTTATTCATTCGGGAGGCGCAGATGCAGCCACTGGACATTCAGGTAGTTGACCAGGCCATCAGCTGGTGCGATGGCGGTCAGGATTTCTGGCTGTGTACGGTACTCAGTACCTTCGGCTCCTCTCCCCGGGCGCCGGGCTCCTGGCTGGTAGCACAGGCCAATGGCGACCATTGCGGCTCGTTGTCAGGCGGCTGTGTGGAAGAGGACTTTCTCGAACGCCTGCAGGAAGGCGAATTCCAGGGCCGCATCAACCGAATCCGCTACGGTGCCGCCGATGGCCTGGACAATCCCAGAGTCAGCCTGCCCTGCGGTGGCGTTCTGGATGTTCTGATTGAACACTGGCCCGCCTCAGCCAGTACCCGGGAGCACTTCCTGGCACTTCGGGCCGCCTTGAGCGGCCAGGGCCATGTGGTTCGAAAGGTTTGCCTTAAAACCGGCGAAGCCAGTGTCGAACCAGACCGGGAAACGGGCCAGAAAGTGATGGAAGACGAAGCAACCGCCACCCTGAAACTGCGGGTGGGGCCGGTATCCCGGTTGATCATTGCCGGCTTGTCGCCGGTGGCCACCGCCTGCGCCAGCTTTGCCCACAGCCTGGGTTTCGAAGTGATCGTGTGCGACCCGCGCCAGGAAGAAGCCTGCAACTTCAACATACCCGGCGTTACCCTGCACCAGGAGCTGCCCTCTGTGTGGATCGCCCGCGAAGGCTGCCACGGAGCAACCGCGGTAGTTGCCCTCACCCACGACCCGAAGATTGACGACACCGCCCTGATGGAAGCGGTGAAAACCGACGCTTTCTACATCGGCGTGATGGGTTCTTTGCGCACCTCGGAAAAACGCCGGGAGCGTTTACTGCGCATTGGCGGGCTGAACGAGCAGCAGGTTGAGCAAATCCGCATGCCCATCGGCCTGAATATCGGCAGCAAGACGCCGGCGGAGATTGCCCTGTCTGTGATGGCGGATATTGTTCGGGTACGCCAGGGCATTGCGAAGGATAACCTCTGATATTTTTTCAGTATGTCCTAATCTATCCCAAACAAATCTCCGTATAACTGATCACCCTGCCCAACTTATACCCGGGCGGTGGCCAATCAACTGTATGGAGAGAACCATGAACAAGCACAACAAAACCCGCTCCCTGTTCACCGTAGCCCTGCTGGCCGGTAGCCTCAGCGCCGGAACCGCACTGGCAGACCACCATGGCAACGACAAAGTGGGCGTATGGGGCGACGACCAGTCTGTGTCTGAAGGCACGGTAACCGCCAAGAAAGTCATGACAGAAAAGAACGGCTGGCTGGTAGTGCACCGCACCGATGAAGCCATGAAACCCGGCCCGGTAGTGGGCTATGCGCCTCTGAAGAAAGGTAAGAACATGGACGTAGCCGCCATTCTCACCGAAGAAGTGGCCGCCGGTGACATGCTGATACTGATGATTCACAGTGAAGACGGCGGCATGAAAACCGGTGTATTCGAATACACCCTGGGCGCCAAGGAAGACGGCCCCATCCGGATGGATGGCAAGTTGGTGATGGCGACGATTACGGCGCAATAAGCTGCCAGGAAACGCCAGTCGCGTTTGCAGGAACCTATCAGAAAATCCCCCGGCAGATTGAACTACCGGGGGATTTTTTCTTTACCGGATGATAGCTCTCATCACGGAGTCGCTGGCCTGGCCAGCCTGATCACCTCTCGTGCGGGATCCTGTCGAATCTCCTCCTCCGTGTAGGGGAATCGAATCCATTCTTTGTTGGAATAGGCTTCCGTCATATCGCGATAGTATGGCGAGGCAGGGTCGGTAGATTGGGAGTAGGTCACGAAACCTTCGGCAACGGGATTGCCGTCGTCGTCCCAGGTTACGGTCTGGATGTAGCTGTTTCCGAACAGAACCGGATAACCGCCATTGTCTGCCAACCCGCTTCCGCCGGTCGAGGCGATGGTGAAGGCCCCCTCGAAACTCTCGCCGCCAAATACCGGAATCCGGCTGTCTCCGTGAACACCCGAATATTGGATATCCTCAAGTTTTGCGTCGAAGGCTACACCGGCATCCTGTATTGCCTGAACTGCCGACACAAAAGCCTGAATCACCAAGGGATCCAAGGGGTTAAACATTCGCGGCGTATTAACAGGATCTGTCGAGACAAAGGGAACCAACCACTTAACCGGCGAATCCACTGGCAAGGGATTAATTCGACTCCAGAACTCGCGCCAGATATGACCACCACGGGAATCCAGATTGTAGGTTCCATCCCACGCCGCTAGCGCGGTGCAGGCCTCACCTTGCCCTGACTGGGTTAGCCCATTCAACACATCGGTTAAAGGATTGCAGTAGGCATCTAACACCGCATTCCTGGCCAGACGCTCGGACATCACCTGGCTGCCCAGAACAGTCTCCTGAAGGTTGCCCATATCAAAACCCAGTTCCCCGGGTTTACCGTCCGAGCCATCGAGCCGCTCTTCCACCTGGGTGATACACAACCGGGTACGCAGCGTGCGGGCGGTCCCTTCATCACCGATAATGCTGGCAAAGCCGGTCAGCGGCTGTTCCGGGTTGGTCAGCCAGTAGCTGTCGTTACAGTTATGAACCCAGTCACTTCGCGTCAGACTTGGCAAGTTGCCCCGCCCGAACACCCCCTCCGCCGGCGCGTCTTCGTCTGAACCCCAGGCACATGCTGCCCGGCTGCCATCCAGAATCGGCAGGCCAGGCATCACCTGGCCAAGAACAGGAGACAAGGCCGTAGCACAGCTGGTTGCCAGTTCATCAGTAACATGCGGAACAACTGTCAGATCACCGTAGTAAGCTGCTTTACCCGGGCCAGTCGCGATGGTATTCACCCATGGCGTGCCCAGCACACTGCCGTGCAACTCAACGAATTCGTCGAAGCTCGAGGCCTGGTTCCAACGGAAAAACTGGTTCAGCATGCGGTCGTTTTCGGCATTGGCATCCCTGAGGGTGTACGCCTTTAACTGCGACCAGGAGAGTATCGGGATTCCGGATACCTCGTACTCCAGCATCGGCCCATAATGGGAATGGTAAAGCGTCCGAACCTCCTCAGTCACAGATCCGTCCGGGTTCAGCGCTTCCACCACAATTTCTTGAGAGGTCATGTCTATCCACTCCCCCTCATACCAGTATTGGGTCGGGTCAGTGGGGTTCAACGACAACTCGTAAAACGAGAACCGGTAGGCTGTGGAGACTGTGTGGCTCCAGGCAAAGTGTTCGTTAAAGCCGATCAGGACAGCCGGCAATCCATAGAGTGCCGCCCCCATGATCTCAGCTCTATCCCCTACTTTCAGGTGCGCAAGATAAAGCCGCTCGGTCTTCTCCCAGGGAAAATGCGGGTTGCCAAACAGCAGGGATTGTCCATCCCGGGTGGCCTCTTTGGAAAGAGCATACATGTTGCTGCCGATATTGAGTTCCCGGGAGAGCGGGAACGGCAACGCACCATCCAGTGACTCCAACATATCGTCCAGAATATCCGGGTCTGGCGCCGCAGCATCCACGGACCCCAGTGCAGGAGGCTGCGCGGTGGCTATACCTTCCACAAAGACCGAAGAACTGGCTAACACGGCCAGCCGGAAATAGCGGCGGAACATGTCGTCCTCAGTGAGTGGCAATAGCCAGTCGCTGTTTCTGCACGCAAGGTGACGACCGGAATGATCGCCCGTGCGGATTTCCTCCAGATACTGATTGTAACCGTCCGCATAGCCTTTCGTGGCGGCAATGACTTCCGGGTCACTGTTACTTTTGAAGGCTTCAATAGCCTCGTCAGTGATAACCGACCGCCAGAAGAAGTCGGCATCCACGTTACTTGCTTCAGCATCATTAGATGGAATGGAATATCGACCCTCGCCACCCAGGTAGCGGGCCCGCAGCCCCCGGACCGTCAGGGTGTCTTCAGCAAGCAGGCAAAGATTGTCTTCTGCCTGAACATAGCCGTAGCCATACCCCATACCAGCAAAGTCCGGCGCTTCGATATGGGGTATACCAAAAGATGTCCTGGTAATCGTTACTCCCGCAGGGCGTTCAAGCCTGGGAGCCTCGGTATCAGGCTCTGCCCGGCTCTCTTGTGCAGAGTTACCACCGCCCGAGCTCAGGCAGCCCGTTGTCGAGGCCACCAGCACAGCCAGCAGCATGGCGCGCTTTGTTGTCATCATGTTGGTTGCTCCATCGTGCTTGGTTCTTTTTATAGTGACCGGCCTGTCGGCCAGTTTTTATACACCAAGACAATTTATCGCATAATATAAATCATACCAACTATTATGAACGGTGCAGTGGGCTCATCGTTGGAGCTATATTCCTACCAAATCATGGTAATCCGCATAGAATCGCCCTGGCGGTTTTCCCTGTGCAAATCATGTACGCACAACCCCGGATCCCATTATTGAAATTTAGGTAGCGCCTACCCTCACATCGTGTTAAAAATCGCTCGGATCCCACCAGAACCGCGTGCGTCCTGCACGTTTTGTATCCATCCCTTTTCAGTGAGGGACACCATCCAATGTTCAAGTTGTGTAAGCCACAGGCGCTTGCCGCCGCTGTTGCGTTGTCTCTGGGTGCCTCTTCGGTTTTTGCTGCCGGAGAAGTGCGTGTTTATAACTGGTCTGACTACATCGCCGAGGACACCCTGGCGAAGTTCACCCAGGAAACCGGCATCAAGGTTGTCTACGACGTTTACGACAGCAACGAGGTGCTGGAAGCTGCGCTGTTGTCTGGCCGCTCCGGTTACGACCTTGTTGTGCCCTCCAACCACTACGTGGCCAAGCAGATTTCTGCCAAGGCGTTCGTGGCGCTGGACCACAGCAAGCTGCCGAACATGGCCAACCTGAACCCGGACCTGATGGACGACCTGGAAAAGGTGGACCCGGGCAGCCAGTTCTCCCTGCCGTACCTGTGGGGCACCAACGGCTATGGCTACAACGAAGGCCGCATCCAGGAAATCCTGGGCGACAGCGCCCCGACCGACTCCTGGGCTCTGGTGTTTGATCCCGAGGTGACCGGCAAGCTGGCCGCCGGTGGTTGTGGCATTGCCATGCTGGATTCTGGCGAAGAGATGGTTCGTGCCGCCATGGCCTACATGGGCCTGGACCCGAACAGCAACAACGCCGACGACATCAAGAAAGGCGGTGAGGTGATCAAGGCGGTACGCCCGAACATTACCTACTTCCATTCGTCCCGTTACATTGGCGATCTGGCCAACGGTGACCTGTGCGTGGCCGCCGGCTATTCCGGCGACATCCTGCAGGCCGCTGCCCGTGCTGAAGAAGCCGAGAACGGCAACGTCATCCGCTACACCATCCCCAAAGAGGGCGCGGTGCTGTGGTTCGACATGATGACCATTCCGGCCGGCGCGCCGAACGTGGAAAATGCCCACAAGCTGATGAATTTCCTGATGCGCCCGGAGATCATCGCCGATGTGACCAACTACGTGTGGTACGCCAACCCGAACAAGGCGGCCGATGAATTTGTCGATCCGGAAATCCTGAGCGACACCAGCATCTACCCCACCGATGAGGTGATGAAGAAGCTGTACATCATGGAAGGTCGGCCTCAGGACGCGCAGCGCCTGATGACCCGCACCTGGACCAGCGTGAAATCCGGTCGCTGACGGTGGCCGTAATCAACAACACCTCCGCGCAAGCGGAGGTGCTCCTCAGCATCAAGGGTATTTCCAAGAGCTTCGACAGCACCCTGGCGGTGGACGACGTGAGCCTGGACATCCACAAGGGCGAGATCTTTGCCCTGCTGGGTGGTTCCGGCTCTGGCAAGTCGACCCTGCTGCGCATGCTGGCCGGCTTTGAAACCCCGGATTCCGGCCACATCGTGCTGGACGGTCAGGACATCACTGCCCTGCCCCCATATCTGCGGCCCACCAACATGATGTTCCAGTCCTATGCCCTGTTCCCGCACATGACGGTGGAGCAGAACATTGCTATGGGCCTGAAGCAGGACAAACTGCCGAAAAGCGAAATCGCCGACCGGGTGGCGGCCATGCTCAAGCTGGTAAAAATGGAGGCCTACGGCAAGCGCCGGCCCCAGCAATTATCCGGTGGCCAGCAGCAACGTGTGGCCCTGGCCCGCTCCCTGGCCAAACGCCCTAAATTGTTGCTGCTGGACGAACCCATGGGCGCGCTGGACAAAAAACTGCGCACAGAAATGCAGCTGGAGCTGGTGGACATCCTGGAAAAGGTCGGCGTGACCTGCCTGATGGTGACTCACGACCAGGAAGAAGCCATGACCATGGCCAGCCGCATTGCCATCATGTCTTACGGCCGGATTGCCCAGGTGGGCTCGCCCATTGATATCTATGAGAGCCCGAACAGCCGCATGACGGCGGAGTTCATCGGCTCGGTGAATATCTTCGAGGCGAACATCCTGAAAGACAACTCCGACAGCATCTCGCTGACCAGCGACCTGCTGGACGCACCGGTGTTTATCGACCGGGGTGTAACCACGCCCGCAGAAACCACGGAAACCCTGATCGCCCTGCGCCCGGAGAAGATCTACCTGACCACCGAGAAGCCCGAAGGCGACACCAACTGGAGCTGTGGCACGGTAGACAACATTGCCTATCTTGGCGACATCACGTCTTACTACGTTAAGCTGGCCAGTGGTAAGCGGGTTCAGGCCACCATGGCCAACGTGGAACGCCGGGGTGAGCGGCCCACCTGGGGTGACCGGGTCTATGTATCCTGGGAAGCCTCCAGCCCTATCCTGCTCTGGAACTAAGACCATGACCAAGAAGCTTCTGGCAACCCCCTTCGCGGAGCGGGTGCGGGCAGTGGTATTCCATCGCCGGGTGGTATTCGGCGTGCCCTTCGCCTGGCTGCTGCTGTTCTTCCTGCTGCCATTCGCGCTGGTACTGAAGATCAGCCTGACCTCAGCGGTGATGGCTATTCCGCCCTACGAGCCGGTGTTCCGATGGGTGGATAACACCCTGTCGGTGGTGGTGAACTTTGGCAATTACCTGTTCCTGGCCTCCGACAGCCTGTACATCGCCGCCTATTGGGGCTCGGTGAAAACCGCATTCCTGGCCACCCTGTTCTGCCTGCTGATCGGCTACCCCATGGCCTATGCCATGGCCCGGGCGCCCAAGCACTGGCAGCTGGTGTTCCTGCTGATGGTGATGCTGCCGTCCTGGACCTCGTTCCTGATTCGCGTGTACGCCTGGATGGGCATCCTGGGAAACCAGGGGCTGCTGAACAGCTTTCTGATGTGGCTGGGGCTGATCGACTCACCCCTGAAGATGCTGAACACCAACTTTGCGGTGATTCTGGGCATCGTCTACGCCTACCTGCCGTTCATGATCCTGCCCATCTACACCAACCTGGTGAAGCTGGACGTGCGCCTGCTGGAGGCAGCATCGGATCTTGGCTGCCGTAGCCTGACTACTTTCTGGGCCATCACCTTGCCGTTATCCAAGGCCGGTATCCTGGCGGGCTCCATGCTGGTGTTCATTCCGGCAGTGGGCGAGTTTGTGATTCCGGAACTGCTGGGCGGGCCGGATACCCTGATGATCGGCAAGGTGCTGTGGGAAGAGTTCTTCAACAACCGCGACTGGCCGGTAGCTTCTTCGCTGGCGATTGTGATGCTGGCCTTGCTGCTGATTCCGATTGTGCTGTTCCACCGTTTCCAGGCTCGGGAGATGGAAAAGAATGGTTAAGCTGAAAGCCCCCGGCTTCTCAAAATCCATGCTATTGCTGGGCATGCTGTTCCTGTACCTGCCAATGGTGGTGTTGATCGTTTACTCGTTCAATTCCTCGCGGCTGGTGTCTGTGTGGGCCGGCTTTTCCACCAAGTGGTACGGTGCGCTGTTTGCCAATGAACAGATTCTGTCTGCAGTCTGGATGAGCCTGCGCATTGCCTTCTATTCCGCCAGCATGGCGGTGTGTCTGGGCACTTTGTGCGCCTTTGTGATTACCCGGTTCAAGAAGATGCGCGGGCGTACGCTGCTTTCCAGCATGATCACGGCGCCGCTGGTGATGCCAGAGGTGATCACCGGTTTGTCGTTGTTGCTGCTGTTTGTGCAGATGGCGCAGTTGATTGGCTGGCCGGTGGACCGTGGCATGGCGACGATCTGGATTGCTCACACGACCTTTTGCAGTGCCTATGTGGCGGTGGTGGTGAGTGCGCGCTTGCGGGAGGTGGATTTGTCCATTGAGGAGGCGGCCATGGATTTGGGTTGTACGCCGCTGAAGACTTTCTTTGTGATCACGCTGCCGGTGATTGCGCCGGCGCTGGTTTCGGGGTGGTTGCTGGCGTTTACTTTGTCGCTGGATGATCTGGTGATTGCCAGTTTTGTGTCCGGGCCGGGGGCGACGACGTTGCCGATGGTTGTGTTCTCGTCTGTTCGGATGGGGGTGTCGCCGGAGATTAATGCGTTGGCTACTTTGATTATTGCGGCGGTTTCGGTGATTGCCTTCATCGCCTGGTTCTGGATGCGGCGGGCGGAGAAGCGGCGATTGCGGCCTCGGTGAGTGGCTGGCTCGGGGTCGGGCTTGGGCTCCTATCCGTTTGGTTGTGGGGGCGGGCTGGGAGGTGGGGTGTGTTTTTCTTCTGGAAAAAACAACTCGCTTCGCTCAGACATCTTTTTTCCTGCCAGAAAAACACACCCCACCTCCCGCCGGCTTAACTTTATGGGAACCTCTCCCCCTCTCCCGCCGGCTTTACTTCGTTCGCCTCCGTGGCTTGTCTGCGGACTAGGTTCTGCAGGTTAAGGCACATCTTCTGATTTGAGGATGTGAGTCAGGCCGTTGCATTCCACCATGGGGTCGTCGCAGTTCACTACGATGTCGGACTTTGCGATGACGTAGGCTTTGCCGGTTATGTTGTTTTTGACCACCTGGTATTTCCCTGCCTTTTCCACTTCGGTGAATTCTCCGATGAAGCCGGTTTCCCTCAGGGATATGGTTTCGAGTTTGTCGCCGGGTTTGATTTGGCCCTCGTGGTTCATTAACGCCAGTCTTGCGGAGGTTCCGGTGCCGGTGGTGCTTCGGCAGATGACGCCGGGGTGGACGTAGGTTGCTGAGCGTGAGCGGTAGTAGCCTTCGGCTATTTGTTCTACCGGGCCCATGAAGTGGAGGAACGGGAGGGGGCCCACGTCGCCCAGGGTGTAGTGGGAGAAGCCTCTTTCGGCCTGGATGGCTTCGACGATGGCGTGGGCGGTTTGGGCTAGTTGGTGCTCTTCGTCCAGGGTGAGGTCGAAGCCGAGGGATTTGGCGTCTACCAGGGCGTAGAAGCCGCCGCTGTAGGCGACGCTGTAGTTGACCTTGCCGATGCCGGGTACGTTGGTGCTGGCGTTGTGGGTGTGGATGTAGCTGGGCAGGCCTTCGCAGGTGATGGCTTCTACTACGCCGTTGTGCACGGTGGCTTCTATGTTTACCAGGCCGGCTGGGGATTCGAGTTTGAAGTGTTGTTTGCCTTCCTGTTTCCGGACTATGCCGGTTTCCAGAACTGCCGTTGCCGTGCAGATGGTGTTGGAGCCGGAGTAGATGGGGTAGCCCATGACTTCCATGATGATGTAACCGGCGGCGGCTTCGGGGTTGGTGGCGGGTACCAGCAGGTCTACGGACATTTCGGGGATGCCGTAGGGTTCTTCCAGCAGCAACCGCCGCAGGCCGTCGGCGTCGTCGCGCAGGTATTCCATCTGGGCCCTTACCGTATCTCCCGGCAAGTTCTTGATGCCGCCGGTGACGATGCGGCTGACGTCACCGCCGGCATGGGTATCCATCAGTTGAATGGTGAGTTCAGGTTTCATCCGCCCGCCTCCACGGCAAAGGGTTGGCCGTGTGCCTGCCACTGGGCATCCGGCACGATGACGATCTTGCCCAGGTAGTTGCTGCCACGGTTCACGAAATACTCTTCGGCGTTGTGCAGGTCAGACAGTTTGAACGCGCCGTGCAGGACGGGTTTCAGCTGGCCATGGCGTATCCAGGTCATCAACTGGTTTGCTTCTTCCCGGGTGCCGTGAGACACGCCGAAGATCTGCACCTGGTACAGGTAGATTCGGGTCCAGAGGATTTCGCTGATGTTGCCGCCACTGGCACCGGCGATGCTCAGGCGCGGGTAGGTGCTGCGGGCGTTCATGTCGAAGATCATGGCGTCGATGAATTTGTCGGTCATTTCGCCGCCTACCAGGTCCATCACTGCGTCCAGGGGTTTTCCGCCGTTTTCATTCTTAACTCGGTCTACGAAGGCGTTCATGTTGCTGCGATCCAGCACCGCTTCGGCGCCAAGGTCGAGCAGTGCGTTCGCTTTGTCTTGTTGGCTCAGCGCGTAGGGAATGGCACCGATGATTCGGCAAAGCTGGATTAGTGCCGTGCCCACCCCACCGCTGGCACCCGTGACCAGCACCCGCTCGTCCGCCTGCACATTGGCGGAGGTGAGCATGTGGTAGGCGGTCTGGTAGGAACACATGCCCATGGCCGCCAGTTCGGCATCGGCCAGTTCCGGATTCGGGATATGGTGAAACTGGTCAGACGGCAGGGCCACGTATTCGGCGTAACCACCATCGGCGCCATGGCCGTAGTAATCCGGCGTAAGATTGATGTCGGTGCGGTCGTTGGCGTAGATGTTGAAGTCCAGCAGGCCGCGCTCCCCGATACGTTGTTCGCTGACGCCCTCACCCAATGCGACTACACGGCCCACAATATCGGCACCCTGAATGCGTGGGAAGGTCAGCGTGGGTTTGCCGCCCATCTGGAACGAGGTCATCTCGCCTTTTTTAGTGGGGTACAGGCCTTCACGGGCTTTGCGGTCGGTGTTGTTCTTGGCGGTGGCGGTTACCTGGACCAGGACCTGGCCTGCTGCCGGCCTGGGTACCGGAACATTCTGGTATTCAAGCTTTTCCAGGCCGCCATGGGCGGTGAGGACCATGGCTTTCATGGTGGGCGGGATGTCGGGCATTGAATTCTTCCTGCTGTGGTGAATTCTTTGATTCACTGAGCATAGGAAAGATCTGGCTTTGTGTCAGGGAACGTGATGAGTTTGGCTTGGGCTCCCATCCTTCTGGTTGTGGGGGCGGGCTGGGAGGTGGGGCGTGTTTTTCTTCTGGAAAAAATAACTCGCTTCGCTCAGACATCTTTTTTCCTGCCAGAAAAATACGCCCCACCTCCCGCCGGCAGAACCTTGTTGGAAAGGAAGCTCAGTTCGTGATCGAGCGTTGTGTTTTAGACGGCTTATCGAGCAATTACTTTGTACACCGGACGCAGTCTCGGGATTTGTTTTAGGATCACTTGAATTACTGTCATCAGGGGGACGGCCAGCAGTACGCCTACCGGGCCCCAGAGCCAGCCCCAGAAGAAGATGGATACGAAGATGATGACGGGGTTGATGGCCATGCGGAATCCGTGGATCCAGGGTTCCAGGAAGAAGCCGACGATGGTGGTGAGCAGGATGAAGCTTAGCGGTGCCAGTGCCATCATCCATACGGTGTCCAGGGTCAGTGCCGACACCAGTGCCAGTAGCGCGATGGTGAGCATGTTACCGAGGTAGGGAATAAACCGGGCAAGGCCGGCGATCAGGCCCCATACGGCCGGGTCTGGCAGGCCGATGGCCCAGCAAGTGAGCCCGGTGATCAGGCCTACCGACAGGTTGCTCAGGCCTAACACTGCCAGGTATTGGGCGATCTGGTGTTGGGAGTCGTGGGTAATTCTGAGCACGGTTTTGCGCTGAGATCTGGGGATTTGCCGCACGAAGTTGCGGATCAACCTGTCGCCGCTGACCAGCAGAAAGTAAGTCAGCGCCAACGCCAGCGCGAGGCCGGCCAGGCCGTTGCGGGCTTTTGTCATCAGCTGGCTGCGCCAGGAATCGGTCTGCAGCACCACGGTTGTCGGTTTTTCACTACCGTCCTCAGACGACAGACCCTCTACCGACTTCTCCACCTGTTCCGCAGAACGGGTGACTTTGTCCAGTTGCCGCATAATCTCACTATCGCCCACCAACAGGCGCGACAAACCTTGCGGGGCCCGCTCAGCCCACTCCAGCGCCGGTGCCGTTACAGCAGCCCCTAAACCGACAATGCCCGCCAGCACCACAAGCACCAGTACAAGCGAGCTCACCACCCGCGGAACATGCCATTTCAACCTGGCTTTTTTCACCAGGGGCGACAACAACAAGCTGGTGAGCACGGCGAGAATGATCGGCAGGACAATCTGGTGGGCCAGGTACAGGGTGTACAGAATACCCAGCGTGAACAGGCCGTAGATGGGAGTGGACAACTCGGCAAGCGCTGACGCTTTTTTGTCTTCCGGGGCGGTCTGGTCGGGCTTCTGGTCTTCCATGTGCGAGTCTGGCCTGGTGAGTGTTTACACAGAAGCCTGCGCTTCCGCAAAGACACCAGTGTAGCGTTTCGAACAAGTGGCTGCATTATCAGGGCATTACAAACGCCACGGCGCTGAACCATCAGCCACGCGGCTCGTATAGCTAACAAACGCCACCGGATAACCACCACCTGTATGAACCCAAAATACGACACCCTGTTCTACGACGGCAGCTGCCCGCTCTGCGCAAAGGAAATCCGCACCCTGCGTCGGCTGCAGCGCGGGCAACTGATCTTCGCAGACATTCACGAACAACCGGAAGGCAGCCCCTAGCTGCCCTCCCATGAAGACCTGCTCCGCCGCCTGCATTTGATGACCTGGACCGGCGAATGGGTAACCGGGCTGCACGCCAACGTGCGGGCCTGGAGCCATGCGCCGTTTGGGCGGCTGTTCAAACCGCTGTTGTGGCCGGTGATCTATCCCATTGCCAGGCGGGTTTATGAGAGCTGGGCTGACCGGCGGTATGAGCGGAAGTATGTTTGTGCCTTGGGGGTAAAGAAAACGTAGGTCGGTAAAGGTACGATTCCGCGAAATTGGGAAATCAGTCACCCATTCTTTTTTTCTGGCAGGCGATAGCTGGTATTATCGCTGCCAACATGGATTGTAAACCGCTGCAAGGAGCACAAATGCGCAATCTGCTCTCACCGTCCGTTATCGTTGCTTTGTTCGCTGGTTGTACTTCGGTTACCAGTGAGAGGCTCAACAATGCTCAGATTGAAGCCATTCAGGACCGCGTTGAAGAACGCCACCCAAACCTTTCTTCCTCTCAACAAACCGCAATTACAGAACTGGTTGTACGGGCTGTAGACAATATGGTTTTTGTGGAAGGTGGAAGCTTCATGATGGGGGAGTTTGGGGTGCCCTGTGAGCCTGGATCCACGGAACTCTTGTAGTGGCATAGTGAATCCGGCCACCTGACTTTGAGTGTATGATCACTCACACAGAAAGTCAGGTGCAGACGATGACGAAGAATAGAAGGTACAGCCCGGAATTCCGCTTGGAGGCCGCCCAGCTTGTGGTAGACCAGGGTTACACCCTGAAGGCAGCCTGTGAGGCAATGGGTGTCGGTAAATCCACGATGGAGTACTGGGTGCGCCGACTCCGAGCGGAGCGATCCGGCAAGGCTCCACAGAAAGGTGAGGCGCTGACCCCGGAGCAGCGTGAGATTCAGGAACTGAAGCGCAAGCTGCGGCGGGTGGAGGAAGAGAAGGAGATATTAAAAAAGGCTACGGTAGATTCAACCGGTCAATGCAACATAATGCACACTGGTAACTATCGGGGCTTTCAAAATGCCGCAGCAAGTATCAAAGACCAGAGGGCTGACCCATCAGCAGAAGCAGGAGCTATGGGCTCGATGGAAGAAAGGCCAGTCGCTTAGCGAGATTGGCAGAGCTCTTGGGAAGCATGCTGGATCGATTACTGGAATGCTCGCCATACATGGCGGCATTGCCCCTCTGGGACGTTCCAGGTCAGCGAGGGTGCTTAGTAGCTCTGAGCGCGAAGAGATTTCAAGAGGCATCTCAGCGGGACTGACATTTACCCAGATTGCCGACTCGATGGGACGGTCTACCTCAACCATCAGTCGAGAGGTCAGTCGGAACGGAGGAAGAAGTCAGTACAGGGCAAACGTGGCAGATCGGCGCGCCTGGGCCCAGTCAAAACGTCCGAAAAAATGCCTTCTCGCAATGAATGAGTCCCTCCGTGCAGCCGTTGCCGAAAAGCTGAGCCTTGACTGGTCTCCAGAGCAAGTAGCAGGCTGGCTAAAACGCCAGTTCCCGGACGACAAGTCGATGCATGTGTCCCATGAAACGATTTACCGAAGTCTCTTTATTCAAGCCCGAGGTGTTCTGAAGAAGGAGCTTGTCAAACACCTCCGATCAAGACGCGGTATGCGTCGATCACGACACAGAAGCTCTGAAGAAGCGGAAGCCCGCACCAGCATCACAGATTTAGTTTCTATCCGTGCTCGGCCAAAAGAGGTTGAAGACAGGGCTGTTCCTGGCCATTGGGAGGGAGACCTGATATCCGGATCCAAGAACTCACATATTGCGACGCTTGTCGAGCGGCAGTCTAGATTTACGATGCTCGTTCATGTCGGCGGCAAAGATACGGAAAGCGTTGTTTCGGCGCTTTGTCGGGAAGTCGGCCAGCTCCCCGAGGAGTTGAAGAGAACCCTGACCTGGGATCGAGGGGGTGAGCTGGGTAACCACAGGAAATTTACGCTTGCGACCGATATGCAGGTTTATTTCTGTGACCCGCAGAGCCCCTGGCAAAGAGGCAGCAACGAGAACACCAATCGTCTGTTACGCCAGTACTTCCCGAAGAAGACCGATTTATCGGGCTATTCCCAGAAGCAGTTAAATGAATTTGCACGGAAGCTGAATGAACGACCGAGGAAAACACTCGACTACCTGACACCT
>NZ_JADARC010000011.1:0-54375 GCF_016464245.1 Marinobacter sp. bablab_jr003 | reverse complement strand
GTCACCCTTGAGGGCGGCTAGGGCAACTTTGGACTTGAACGATGGGCTGTATTGCTTGCGTTTCTTGCTCATGATTCTCCTCCTTGTGGAGATGATGAATCAGAGCTTAGGCACCTGTCCAAATTTCGGGGTCCACTTCACAGGCAGGTGAGTTATGGAACAGTTGAGCTTCAATCAGAACATGGCGTTTCATCCGGCCACAGTGGCACCGGCGCAAGCGATCTCTGCGGGTCAGCGCCCGGCAAGCATGCGTCGGCCTGCAGGTGGTTCGGCAGCGGGTCATTCAGGCCTGGGCGGCAATGTGACGGAGATTATCCTGCCGGAAGGACAGGTAGAGAACTTTCAGCTGTTACTGCCCATGCTCACCCAGCTGAACCAGGAAAAGCGCTGGCTGGCGTGGATTGATCCGCCCCAGGCGCTGGTGGCCAAGTGGCAGAAGATGCATGGCATTGTGGCGAACGAGATCCTGGTGCTGCGTTCAACCGCGGAATACCCGGCCCAGCAACTGGCAGAGCGCGCCCTGGGCGCAGGTACCTGTCATGCGGTAGTGCTCTGGACCAACAAGCTGGGGCGCGCCGCCTTTGATTCACTGCAAAAGGCTTCTGCGAAAGGCAACAGTCACGGGGTGATTTTGCGCCAGCGCTGAGGGCTGGCGCAGTATCGGTCAGTGCAGGGTATAGCTGGGCTGGGGGTCGATCGCGTCGCCGTCTTCGTCATCCCATTCCATGTCATGGCCCATGTCGTAGTCGATATTGCCGGCGGCTTCAATGCCTGCAGCAATCATGGCCTTTGCCACGTTCATATCCCGGTTCTCCATCATTTCCCGGGCTTCTTCGGAAAAAGAAATGCGCACCAGTGGGGCGGCATCATCGTCTATCCGGCGCAACGCGTAGTCGCCGTCAGAGAGTTGTACAATTTCAAAAAACGATGGTGACATTCGTTAAACCTTTGTCGTCATTCGGGTTGTTTCGGTGCAGCCGTGGTCAGGGCTGCTACCACTCGCCGTGCCGCTCTTCGAGTTCCCTTGCAAAAATGGCCATGGCTGCCCTGGTCTGTTCCAGTGCCTGCAGGGAGCGGTCCGGGCCTTCTTCTGCGGCTACCGCAATAATGTTGTCGGCAGAGACCGTCTTTTTCTGCGCCGGTGGTTGGCCCAGGGCCTTGTCCAGCTGAACCAGGTGGTTCCACCAGCTGTCCCGCTGCTGCGCGAGGCTATCGAGAGTTTCGACTTCCGCCACGTCGTAGTCGAACAGCGCCTTTAACTCGGCCAGGCTGTGCGGCGTTTCCGTCTTTTTCTGGTGCAGCCTTGCGATCATGGTCAGTAGTACGTCGCGGGCTCTCAGCAGGACTTCTGCCACTGCCTGGGACCGGGCTTCTCCGATCACGGCTGCCGGCAGTCCGGTGCTGGCAGCATTGCTGGTTGTTGGCTGGTCAAATTCCCGGATCAGTATCTGGGCCAGGTACAGTTTTTGTGAAACCAGTGAATACCACGTTGAAGCCATGCAATACCTGCCCACATGCAGTGCCGGATGATCAGTTGCCCGCCTGAAGACCACACCCTTGTATATCCATCAGGCCAAGCGGCTAATAGTATCATTTTTGTCCACCCATTTCCTCCCCTTTGATGGTTGCTGTTGATACAGGTGCCTGTTCACAAGAAACTACAAACCTTCACTTGAAACGGTCGTTTGAAACTGGCAAAAAGGGCCGCAATTCGGGCGAAGGTCGATCGCCCGACCATTCAGAATGGAGGTTGAGGGATGCGAAACCAGTTGGTTGCGGCGGTTACCGCAGCAGTAATGGGGTTGTCCGGATCCGCTGTGGCAAAGGTTTCACCTGCCGAAGCAGAGCGGTTGAACAACGAGCTCACACCGGTCGGTGCCGAACGCGCCGGTAATGCCGAAGGCACCATTCCGGCCTGGAACGGCGGCCTGGCAACACCACCGGCAAACTGGCGCGAGGGAACCAAGGAGATTGATCCGTTCCCGGAAGACAAGCCGCTTTACACCATTACCCGCGACAACATGGACCAATACCGTGATGTGCTGTCGGACGGCCATATCCGGATGCTGGAACAGTACGGGCCGGAATTCTTTATGCCGGTTTACCAGACGCGCAGGACTGCAGCCTTCCCCGAGCATGTCTACGAAAAGTCTTTCGAGAATGCCTTGAGCGCAGAGCTGCTGGATAACGGCAACGGCGTGCGCAATACCATCATGACCAGTCCGTTTCCCATTCCCCAGAGCGGGCTTGAGGCGATCTGGAACCACATTCTCCGTTATCGGGGTGAAGAGGTCTCGTTCCGCAGTGCTTCCGCCACGCCCCAGCGGGATGGCGCCTACAACGAAGTGGTTAACCAGTACGATTACTACTTTGCCTACAGCCGGATTGGCGCCGAACTGGCAGATATCGACAACAAGATCTTCTACCTGAAAACCGAGACCATCGCGCCCAGCACCCTGGCCGGCACCATCACACTGGTGCACGAAACTTTGGACCAGGTCCGTTCACCGAGGCTGGCATGGCGGTATGATTCCGGTTCACGGCGTTTGCGCCGGTCACCGAACCTGGCCTACGAGACAGATCTGCCCAACTCCTCGTCGCTGCGTTCCGTTGACCAGAAAGACATGTACAACGGTGCCCCCAACCAGTACGACTGGGAGCTGAAAGGCAAGCGGGAACTGCTGGTGCCGTACAATGCGTACAAGCTACATGACGACAACATTCGCCCCTCAGATGTGATTCGCCCGAACCACATCAACCAGGAGCTGACCCGCTACGAGTTGCACCGGGTCTGGGTAGTGGAAGCCAAGCGGCGCATTGGTATTGGCCATATCTACGATCGCCGGGTGTTCTACATTGATGAAGACAGCTGGCAGATCATGGCCTCTGAAGAGTACAACGAAGAGGGTGAGCTGTGGCGCGTGTCTGAAGCCCACAACATCAGTTACTACAGTGTGCCGGTGTTCTGGACCACCATGGAAATGACCTACGACCTCAAGGCGCAGCGTTATTACATTGATGGCCTGGATAACGGTTACCCGGCCTACGATTTCGATCCGGGCTTCCGGGGTAATGAGTTTACCGCCTCGGCGGCACGGCGGGCAGCACGACGCTGATACCTGACAGAGACACCGGTTAATGCCCAACAACAATAAAGTACTGGTAGTGAGTGAAGATCCCGGCCTGCGCCGGGATCTTGTTACTATCCTGGAGTTTCTGGGTGAAGGCCCGGTGGCTGCTGACGACCTGTCAGTGGCAGCGCAAGTGGGGGATGGGGAGGATCAGCCGGAGAGTTTCTCCGTGGCCGTGCTGGCAGGTGACGGCCAGGCCTTACAGAATAGCCTTCAGGAGCTTGCCCGCATCGCCCCGGCTTTGCCGGTGTTGCTGGCCGGCGGGCCCGAGGCTGCCGACCTGCCCAGAGATCTCGCCAGCCGCATTATCGCCCGCCTTGAATGGCCCCTGAATTACGCCAAGTTTGTCGATTCCCTGCACCGGGCCCAGGTGTACCGTTCCCAGTTCGATCAGGGCAATGGCCGCGGGCACCAGCGGGGTGTCCAGCTGTTTCGCAGCTTGGTGGGCACCAGCCGTCGCATACAACAGGTGCGGGATCTGATGGAGCAGGTCGCCGACCGGGACGTCAGCGTGCTGATCACCGGAGAATCCGGAACCGGCAAGGAGGTGGTTGCCCGCAACCTGCACTACCATTCCGATCGTCGCGACCAGCCGTTCGTGCCGGTAAACTGCAGCGCCATACCGGCGGAGCTGCTTGAAGGCGAGCTGTTTGGCTATGAACAGGGAGCCTTTCCCGGTGCCATCACCGAGCGGGCCGGGCGCTGTGAACTGGCCAACGGCGGAACCTTGTTCCTGGATGATGTCAGCGAGCTGCCCCTGAACACCCAGGTGAAGGTGCTTAGGCTGGTGCAGGATGGCAACTTCGAACGCATCGGTAGTAATCGCTCCCGGCCCACCAACGTGCGGATTATTGCGGCGGCAGACAAGAATCTCGAACAGCTGATCGAAGCCGGCCGCTTCCGTGAAGACCTGTACTACCGGTTGAATGTTTTTCCCATCGATATGCCCGCCCTGCGGGATCGGGTCGAAGATATTCCCCTGCTGATCAACGAACTGATTTCCCGTATGGAAAAGGAAAAACGCGGCTCCCTGCGGCTGAACTCGGCTGCCATCATGAGCCTGTGCCGCCATGACTGGCCGGGCAACGTGCGGGAGCTGGCCAACCTGGTGGAGCGGCTGGCCATTATGTACCCCTACGGCGTGATTGGTGTTCAGGAGCTGCCCCGGAAGTTCCGCTACCTGGATGACCACGACGAACACCGGGCGCCGGAAGATCAGGGCTTGCCGTCTGCCATTCCCGGCCTGGTGGGGCTGGACGGGCCGGTACTGCTGCCGGTTAACGGCATTGACCTCAAGGACTACCTGGCCAATCTCGAGAAGCAACTGATCGAGCAGGCCCTCAATGAAACCGGGGGCGTGGTGGCACGGGCTGCAGAGAAACTGCGTATCCGCCGTACCACATTGGTAGAGAAGGTGCGCAAGTACGGCCTGCGGGAAGAAACCCCGTCCTCCTGACGCTGAAGCGCCCCGAGTTTGCCTGCGGGGCTTTGATTCCGGCGGCCTTTCTGAGAAAGTATCGGGATATGCGCACGACAGGGAGTTGACCGATGAACGACAAACCGCATCTTGATGAAGAGGCGCTGGCTGAACTGAAGGATGTCATGGAAGAAGAGTTTGATGTCCTGATCCAGACCTATCTGGCCGACTCCAGGAGCCGCATCGAAAGCCTTGAGCAGGCGCTGTCAGAGAATAATCCGGACGTTTTTGCCAAGACCGCCCACAGTTTCAAGGGCAGCAGCATCAATATTGGTGCGCCCCGGCTGGGGCAGGTGTGCTTTGAAGCGGAGAAACTCGGTAAGGCCGGAGCACTGGAACAGGCTCCGGCCGTACTGGAGCAGATTTACACGGAGTTCCGGGAGGTACAGCAGCGCCTCGAGAACTTCGGTTAATCGTTTTTGCTTTCGTAGATCTTGCGGCCCCAGGCTTCTTTCTCGCCCGGCAGGACCAGGTTCAGGATAATCGCCACCACAGCACACAGGGCGATCCCTTCCAGCTGCCCCAGCACCATGTTGCCAATGCCGAACACCAGGGTAACACCCACGATCACCAGGTTACGGGACTGAGACAGGTCCACCTGGTGGCGGATCAGGGTGTTCAGGCCCACCACGGCGATTGACCCGAACAGCAGGCACAGAATGCCGCCCATGACCGGCACAGGAATAGTCTGCAGCGCGGCGCCGAATTTGCCCACAAAGGCCAGTACAATGGCGACAACGGCCGCCCACCACATTACCTTCGGATTGAAGTTGCGGGTCAGCATGACTGCGCCGGTGACTTCCGAGTAGGTGGTGTTGGGCGGCCCGCCCAGCATAGACGCAGCACTGGTGGCCAGGCCGTCGCCCAGCAGGGTGCGGTGCAGGCCGGGCTTTTCCAGGTAGTTCTTGCGGGTGACGTTGCCGATCGCCAGTACATCGCCAATGTGCTCAATGGCCGGGGCAATGGCCACCGGAATCATGAACAGGATGGCGCCCCAGCTGAACGCGGGTGCGACGAAATTCGGCACCGAGAACCAGGCTGCCTGCTCGATGGCGGTGGTGTCGACAATGCCGGCAAACCAGGACAGCACATAGCCCACAATTACGCCGAACATGATCGGCACCAGCCGGAAGATGCCCTTGGCCCAGACCGACATCACAATGGTCACGGTCAGGGAAATCATGGCAATCCAGATGGCTGTGTTGTAGGGCACCAGCTCTGCGGCGCCGTCACCGGTGCGGCCAGAGGCCATGTGCACGGCCAGCGGGGCCAGGCCCAGGCCGATGGTCATGATCACCGGGGCGATCACCACCGGCGGCAGCAGGCGGGTGACAAACCCGGTGCCGCGCAGGCGAACCGCGCCGGACAGGATGATGTACAGGATACCTGCCGCCATCAGGCCGCCGAGGGTTTCTTCCAGCCCGAACCGGCCCTTGGCGGCAATGATCGGGGCGATAAACGCAAAGGAAGATGCCAGGAAGATCGGGATCTGGCCTCCGGTCACCACGTGGAAGATCAGGGTGCCGATACCCGCCGTGAACAGGGCCACGTTCGGATCCAGCCCGGTAATCAGCGGCATCAGCACCAGGGCGCCGAAGGCCACCAGCAGCATCTGGGAGCCGGCCAGCGCCTGCTTCCAGACCGGGTCTTTGTTGTGGTCCTGCATATTCAGACGTCCTTCTGCTTGGTGCCGAAGATCTTGTCACCGGCATCGCCCAGGCCTGGCAGGATGTAGCCTTTCTCGTTCAGGCGTTCGTCAACCGAAGCGGTGTAGATGGAAACGTCCGGGTGTTTCTCCAGGACTTTTTCCACGCCTTCCGGGGCGGCTACCAGCACCAGGGCGCGGATTTCAGTGCTGCCGGCCTTCTTGAGCAGGTCGATGGTGGAAATCATCGAGCCACCGGTAGCCAGCATCGGGTCGATAATCAGGGCCATGCGCTGGTCCAGCTCGCCCACCAGTTTTTCCAGGTAGGTTTCCGCTTCCAGGGTGGTTTCGTTACGGATCTGGCCAACCACGCTTACCCTTGCGACCGGAATCAGGCTCAGCACGCCGTCCAGCATGCCCAGGCCTGCCCGCAGAATGGGCACGATGGTAATTTTCTTGCCGTGAATCTGCTCAACGGTGACCGGGCCTGCCCAGCCATCAATGGTCTTCTCCTGCAGGCTGAAATCCTTGGTTGCCTCGTAGGTCAACAGGGCGCCAACTTCCTGGGCCAGTTCACGAAAATTCTTGGTGCTGATGTCTGCCCGGCGCATCAGGCCAAGTTTGTGCTGGATCAGGGGGTGCTTTACTTCGTGGATTGGCATTTGTGGTCACCTGTGTGTTCGGATAATCTGGCGTGGATTTGCTTGAAATAAATGGCGCAAGGATACCGTATCTTTAGCTCCGAGTCAGGCACTCAGAGGGCCATGAACAGGCCGCGCAGCAAGTTTTTCAGAGAACCATAACAATCATGAATAAACCCCGTCCGGTTCAGGTAATTGCCGTGTCCAGCGGCAAGGGTGGAGTAGGGAAAAGCAATATAGCCGTTAACCTTGGTATCGCACTGGCCGAACGGGGCCGCCGTGTGCTGGTGCTCGACGCTGGCCTGGGGTTGGGTAACCTGGATGTGCTACTGGGCCTGACGGTCCACCATAACCTTCAGCACGTGCTGGACGGCCAGTGCTCTCTGGAAGACATTCTGGTAGACGGCCCCGGTGGTATCCGGGTGGCACCGTCTGCGTCCGGCAGCCTGGCCATGACCCGCCTGACTGCGGCCCAGCACGCGGGGCTCATCCACGCCTTCAGTGATCTGGGCGACCAGACCGACGTATTGATCATCGATACCTCGGCCGGCGTATCCGACTCGGTATTGGCGTTTTTGCGGGCCGCCCAGGAGATTCTGCTGGTATTGTGCGACGAGCCGACTTCTATTGCCGATGCCTACGCCCTGATCCGCATGATGCACCGCGATTACGGCACCAGCCGTTTCCGGGTGCTGGCCAACCAGGTGCGCAACGACAGGGAAGGCACCCAACTGTTTGAAAAACTGACCAGAGTCACCGGTCGTTTCCTGGATGCGGGGCTACACTACAGTGGAGCCATTCCCAGTGACGACGCCGTGCGCAAGGCCGTGCAACGGCAAAAGGCGTTTATGGAAGCCTACCCCAAGGCAAGGGCGTCCCTCGCCATGCGGGCACTGGCAGAAAAAGTGGAAAGCTGGCCTTTACCCTCTGCTCCCGGGGGGCATCTTGAATTCTTTGTGGAGCGTCTGGTTGGAGCCGTTGAATGAAACAACTGTATTCCCGTGCCCGTGAGGCCTTGCTGGCAGTGATTGCTCAGCGACTGACCAAGCGCATCTGCAAGCATTGTCGCAAACCGGGATTCAATAAGTTAGGCTTGCCGAGTGCATCGGTATTTGACGTCACGCATGGGTAATCCGGTGTCGCATTCGTTATAATGCGCACTCATTCACCGGATGCCTGCGTGGCGTCCTTCGCTCTGCAGACGGGGCCCCGATGTCCGAGCCGTTATTACAGGCTGTAAATCTCGAATGTGAGCGCGACGAGCGCCTGTTGTTCCAGAATCTCAGTTTCTCGGTAATGCCGGGTACCGTTACCCGTATTGAAGGCCCCAACGGCACCGGCAAAACCACCCTGCTCAGAATCCTTGCCGGTTTGAACGACGCCTGGTCAGGTGAATTGCTCTGGTGTGGCGAACCCCGGGCCTGGCACCGTGAATCCTTCCTGCGCAACATGCTGTACCTTGGGCACCGCCCCGGCATCAAACCCCTGCTCACTCCCATGGAAAACCTTCGGGCCCTGATGGCTGGCCGCCGCACCGTCAGCGACGACATATTGTCGCAGGCACTGGCGGGAACAGGACTGGCGGGCTTCGAGAATGTACCCTGTCGCAACCTGTCCGCCGGCCAGCAGCGCCGGGTGGCACTGGCGCGCCTGTTGATTGCAGACGAACCCTTGTGGCTGCTGGATGAAGTGTTCACGGCGATTGATGCGGATGGCGTCAAAGCCATTGAAGAATTATTGCAGCAGCGGGCTGCAGAAGGCGGTGCGGTGCTGGTGACGACCCACCACGACCTGCAGTTGCCCGGAATGAAGCGCATTACACTGGGGGGAGGGCAGAGTGATGAATGCTGAATCCCGGCCGGCGTTGAAACCGGTAGAGAGTGCCATCGGCCCGGTGCAGGCCATGGCGGCGGTCTTCATGCGGGATGTCCGGGTGGCCTTCCGGCAGCGCCAGGATCTGCTCAACCCGCTGCTGTTCTTTATTATGGTGGTAACCCTCTTTCCGTTAGGGGTTAGCCCTGAAGTGGCATTTCTCAAGCAGTCCGGTGCCGGTATTCTCTGGGTAGCGGCCCTGTTGTCGGTGCTGCTGTCGCTGGACCACCTGTTCCGGCACGACTTTGATGATGGCACCCTGGAGCAATTGATATTACAGCCACAGCCCCTGTTCCTGCTGATCCTGGCCAAGACACTGGCCCACTGGATACTCACCGGCCTGCCGCTGGTACTGCTTACGCCAGTGTTGGGAATAATGGTGCACCTGGACGGGAACTCTGTGGCAATTCTGTGTCTAACGCTGCTGATCGGTACCCCGGTACTGAGCCTGATTGGTGCCATCGGCGCGGCGTTGACACTGGGGTTACGGTCTGCCGGTGTGCTCTTGTCACTGCTGATCATTCCGCTGTACATTCCCGTGCTTATTTTCGGTACCGGGACCGTGGCGGCAGCAGCCGAGGGCGCGCCCGTGGCCGGTTATCTCGCATTGATGGGGGCATTCCTGGTACTGGCGCTGACTCTGGCGCCATTTGCAGCCGCCGCCGCGCTGCGAATCAGCATGTCTAACAGTTAAAAGAAAGACGGTGACCAACTGATGTGGCAATGGTTTCACAAATTGGGTTCCCCCAAGTGGTTTTACGGCATCGCTAACCGCTTGATGCCCTGGTTGCTGGCCGGCGGGCTGATCGTGCTGCTGGCCGGACTGGTGTGGGGGCTGGCGTTTGCGCCGAAAGATTACCTGCAGGGCAACAGCTACCGGATTATCTTCATCCATGTGCCGGCGGCGTTCCTGGCCCAGTCAATCTACATAATGATGGCAGTTGCTGCCGTGGTTACCCTGGTCTGGCGCATGAAACTGGCGGACGTGTTTGTCAAAGCCATCGCGCCGGTGGGGCTGGTGCTCACCTTTCTGTCGCTGTTCACCGGAGCCGTGTGGGGTAAGCCCACCTGGGGCACCTGGTGGGTGTGGGATGCCCGTCTCACCTCCATGCTCATTCTCCTGTTCCTGTACGGGGGCGCCATCGCGCTGGACCGTGCCATCAACGACGAGAAATCTGCCGCCCGCGCCGTGGCTGTGCTGGTACTGGTGGGGGTAGTAAATATCCCTATCATCAAATATTCGGTGGACTGGTGGAATACACTGCATCAGCCGGCCACCTTCAAGTTGACTGAGAAGCCCTCCATGCCGATGGAAATGTGGGTGCCGTTGCTGCTTTCAGTGCTTGGCCTGTACCTGTTGTTTGGCTGGCTGGCCTGTCTGCGAATGAAAACCGAGATCCTGTTGCGGGAGCAGCGTACCCGCTGGGTCAGAGAACTTGTTCTGGCGGGAAGGAAATAACCAATGGCATTCGATTCGTTCTCCGCATTTATTGCCATGGAAGGGCACGGCCCCTATGTGTGGGCGTGCTACGCCGTATTTGTTGTGTTGCTGGGCGGGCTGATGATCTGGTCTGCTCGCCGCAACCGTGCCGTATACGATTCCTGCAGACGCAGGCTAGAACAGCAGCAGGGAAGCAAAGACAGCGTCCGCCCGAAAGCGGCGGCCACTTTCACCCGAGTTGAAGTTTCCCAGGACTGAACAGCAGGTAACCCATGCATCCGATCCGCAAAAAAAGACTGACCATTCTTGCCTTCCTGGTTGCCGGCATTGCGCTGGCGGTGGGCCTGACGACCTATGCACTGCGCCAGAACATCAACCTGTTCTACGACCCGACAGAAATCTCTGCCGGTAATGCCCCGGTTGATGTACGCATCCGTGCCGGCGGCATGGTGGAAGCAGGCAGTGTGATACGTGATACCGAAAGCCTGAAGGTGAACTTCCGGGTGACGGATTATGCCGCGTCTGTGCCGGTGCAGTACGTAGGCATCCTGCCGGACCTGTTCGCAGAAGGGCAGGGCGTGGTGGCCATGGGCCGACTGAACGAAGAAGGCCTGTTTGTGGCAGACCAGGTTCTGGCCAAGCACGATGAAAACTATATGCCGCCGGAAGTAGCCGATGCCCTGGAGAAATCATCCAAGGGCCTGAACAAGGCGAACGCAGAGAAAGCTGCAGAAAGCGCGGCTTACTGAGCCCCGAATCATGACTGACCTTGGAGATTTCTGATGTATCCGGAACTCGGACAGCTTGCACTGATACTCGCACTGTTGCTCTCGGTGCTTCTTGCCGTCGTCCCGTTGGCCGGTGCGCTCACCGGGCGTGACAGTCTGCAGGCGTTTGCCCGGCCCCTGGCGTCGGGCATGTTTGTGTTTACCGGCCTGGCCTTTGCCATCCTGACCCACGCCTTCCTGGTAGACGATTTCTCCGTGGCCTACGTGGCCAACAACAGCAACAGCATGCTGCCCTGGTACTACAAGTTCAGTGCCGTGTGGGGTGGCCATGAAGGCTCACTGCTGTTGTGGATCCTGATGCTCACCGGCTGGACCCTGGCCGTGGCCATCTTCAGCCGCAAGCTGCCGTCGACCATGGTGTCCCAGGTACTAGCGGTTATGGGCATGGTCTGTGTCGGCTTCTTCCTGTTTATCATCGTTACCTCAAACCCCTTTGACCGTTTGCTGCCGAACGTGCCGGCGGATGGTCAGGATCTGAACCCCCTGCTGCAGGATATCGGGCTGATCATGCACCCGCCCATGCTGTACATGGGCTATGTGGGCTTCTCGGTTGCCTTTGCCTTTGCTATTGCCGCCCTGATCAACGGTCGCCTGGATGCGGCCTGGGCCCGCTGGTCCCGGCCCTGGACCAGCATTGCCTGGTCGTTCCTGACCATCGGCATCGCCCTGGGCAGCTGGTGGGCTTATTACGAGCTTGGCTGGGGCGGCTGGTGGTTCTGGGACCCGGTTGAAAACGCCTCCTTTCTGCCGTGGCTGTCCGGTACGGCCCTGATGCACTCGCTGGCAGTGACGGAAAAGCGTGGCGTGTTCAAGAGCTGGACGGTACTGCTGGCCATCGTCACCTTCGCACTGAGCCTGCTGGGCACCTTCCTGGTGCGCTCCGGTGTTCTCACCTCGGTACATGCCTTCGCTTCTGACCCCGAGCGGGGCAGCTTCCTGCTCATGCTGCTGGGTATCACTGTAGTAGGCAGCCTGCTGCTCTACGCGTTCAGGGCACCGGTGGTGCACGTGCGTTCCCGTTACGGTTCCCTGTCCCGTGAGATCTTTCTGCTGCTGAACAATGTGCTGCTGGTATCCGCCACGCTACTGGTGGCCATCGGTACCCTGTATCCGCTGGTCCTGGACTACCTGGATGCCGGCAAGCTGTCCATCGGCGCGCCGTTCTTTAATACCACCTTCAGCCCGCTGGCCGTGGCCACCGGCCTGTTGCTGGGTGCCGGTATCTTCTCCCGCTGGAAGAAAACCGACGGCGGAATGCTGGCCCGTAAACTGTTGTGGCCGCTGGCGATCAGCCTGGTGGCGACAGCTGCGGTGATGGTCAACTACGGCAGCTTTGCGCCCTGGGCCTTTGCCGGTGTGTTCACTGCCATCTGGATTGCCGTGGCTACCCTGTGGGACCTGTGGGATAAATCTGCTTCCCGCCAGGGCCGATTGCATGGCCTCAAACGCCAGTCCCGCAGTTACTGGGGCATGGTGCTGGGACATCTTGGTGTGGCCATGGTGATGGCCGGTGCCACTGTGGTGTCCAATTACGGTGTCGAGCGGGATGTCCGCATGACTCCGGGTGATTCCGCCATGGTGGGCGATTACGAAATCGTGTTCACCGAAATCGGTGAGCGGCAGGGCGCCAACTTCACCGCCCAGTACGGCAGCTTCAATGTGTTCCTGGATGGCAAGCTGGTTACCGACCTGCACCCGGAGAAGCGTAACTACCCGGTGGGTATGAGCGTGATGACCGAGGCGGATATCGATGCCGGCCTGTTCCGGGATGTATTTGTGGCCATTGGCGAGCGGATTTCAGACGACGCCTGGGCTATCCGCCTGCAGTACAAGCCGCTGGTACGCTGGTTATGGCTGGGTTCCCTGGTGATGGCCATCGGCGGCTTCCTGGCCATTGCCGACAAGCGTTACCGCATTCGTGTGAAAGCTGAGGAAAGACAGAAAGCCCAGGCAGGCAACATGGCTCCCGGCAAGCCGGCGGAGGCATCGTCATGAGGCGCCTGCTGCTGTTCATTCCGTTGCTGATCACGGTTGGTATCGGGATCTTCCTGTTTGCCGGTATCGGCAAGGATCCCACCAAGCTGGAATCGGCCCGTATCGGCAAACCGGTACCGGAATTCCAGCTGCAGGACCTGCACGATCCGGAACATATGCTGGACACTTCGGTTTTTCAGGGGCAGGTATCGCTGCTGAATGTCTGGGCCGAGTGGTGTCCCTCCTGCTGGGACGAGCATGAATACCTGATGCACCTGGCCAGCAACGAGGGCGTGCGCATTGTCGGCTTGAACTACAAGGATCAGCGGGAAACCGCGTTCAGTTTTCTGGGCCGCCTCGGCAATCCCTACGAAACCATTATCTTCGATCCCCGTGGATCCCTCGGCTTTGACCTGGGTGTGTACGGCGCACCGGAAACCTACGTGATCGACGCCGATGGCGTGGTGCTTTACCGCCACGTGGGTGTGGTGAACGAGCGGGTCTGGCAGGAAGTCCTGCTGCCCGTGTTCAATCAGGCAAAGGGAAATAGCTGATGCGTTTTTATCCGCTACTGTTGGCCATACTGTTTGTGGTTTCACCGCTCCGGGCCGAGGTGATGGAGGTCTACGACTTCGATACCCGGGCTGAAGAGCAGCGTTACCAGAACCTGATTGCCGAGCTGCGCTGCCCCAAGTGCCAGAACCAGAATATCGCTGATTCCAATGCTCCCATATCCAAGGATATGCGGGACGAGGTGTACCGGATGATGCAGGGCGGCGCTTCCAACGATGAAATCGTCGGCGCCCTGGTGGACCGTTTTGGCGAATTTGTGCAGTACAAACCGCCGGTCGACAAGCGCACGATTTTCCTCTGGGCCTTCCCGGCCATTGCCGTGATTGGCGGCTTGCTGATTGTGGCTGGCGTGGTAATGCGCTCGCGTAAACAGGGCCAGCAGGAAACGGCACTCAGCCCCGAAGAAAAAGCCAGGGTCGAACAGATGCTGGCCGATAAGGATCAGCCATCCGAGCGCTGATCCGCGTAACACATCCCCAACTGCGACGAAGACTCCATGACTGAAACATTCTGGATTGCCGCGACGGTATTCATTCTCATCGCCCTGGCATTTGTGTTGTACCCGGTGTTCTTTCACCGCCCCAAGGCGCGGATGGATGCAGACCTCAGAAACCAGAACCTGCTGGCCTACAAGTCCCGCCTGAAAGAGCTGGATCATGAACATGAAGCCGGCATCCTGGATGCGGAAGGCTACCAGCAACTGAAAGAAGAGCTGGCGGGCGCCATGCTTGACGACGTTCCCGAAAACGAACAGCCACGCCAGCGGCTGGCAGGCCGGCGCAGCGCCATGGCGGTTGCCTTGCTGGCCGTGCTCCTGCTGCCCGCCGGTGCCTACCTGGGCTACCAGGAATGGGGCGCCATGGACCGGGTAGAGCAGTTCATCACCATGCAGGAAATGGGTGCTTCCGGTAACGATGACCAGACTGCGCGCATGTCCGCACTGGCAGACCAGCTGCGGGACCGCCTCGAGCAGGATCCGGAGAACGCCGACGGCTGGGCCATGCTGGGCCAGACCTACATGCGTACCGAACGCTACGAGGATGCGGCCGAAGCCTTCCAGCGCCTGGCTGCAATTACCGAGCAGGATCGCAATGCCAGCTCAGTGGCCTGGGGCCTGTCAGCCCAGGCATTGTACTTCCAGAGTGAAGGGCAGATGACGCCGGGTGTGATGGCTGCCATCGAGTCAGCCCGCGCCCTGAATCCGAACGAAGTGAACTCGCTGGGGCTGCTGGGCATTAATGCCTTCAGCCAGCAGAACTACCGTGAAGCTATCGAGTACTGGGAAACCATTGTTGAGGTAACGCCGGACCATCCGCAGATTGCCTCTATTCGCGGTGGCATTGCCGAAGCCTACAACCGCCTGGGCGAAACACCTCCGGCTGCGCAGGCTCCGGAGCCTGCGGCACCGTCTGCCGGTGTGACCCTGAGAATTTCCCTGGATGATGCGTTCAAGGACAGCGTTCCAGGTGACACCACCCTGTTTGTCTTTGCCCGTGCAAAGGGCACATCAGGTGGGGCACCGGTGGCAGTCGCCCGCATGACCGCCGGTGTTCTGCCGGTAGATATCCGCCTGGATGACAGCTACGCCATGTCGCCGGAGGCCACCATTTCCTCCGCAGAAGAGGTCGTGATTGTCGCCCGCCTGAGCCGCAGCGGCAGCATCAACCCGCAAGCCGGTGACTGGCAGGGCCAGGTGGAAGCGGAAGTTCTGGCACCGGAGGCCGATGGCGAACCGGTTGAACTGGTCATCAGCCAGGAACTTATCGACTGATCGGGTTCAGCGGAGGCAGCCCGTAGCGGCTGTCTTCGCTTTGTGCCTTCCGCTTTCTCAACCTCTCCAATGCTTTCCCCAATCCCTGTCGTGCCTCATTCGAAACCGCCTGCTGGTGTTGCGAGAACAGCTGTGCCTGCAGTTGCTCCAGGTGGCCGGCCAGTTCCGGGTCATCACCGAACCTGACCACATCGCTGACCGTCGCAAAGCGCTGTTCCGGGAAACGTAACCTGGCCCAGTGCAGCAGTTGGCCGGTGGTGTCTGCTGAACCGTTTTTAACCGAACGGATCAACTGCTCATAGGCATGTTTTTCGGTGTCGTCTTCCAATGGCTCGGATGACAGGGCGCCCCCGGACGGTTTTCGGGACAACCACCACAGCACCAGGGTAGCCAGCCAGAGCAATCCCAGTACCAGCGAAAGCCAAAGCCAGAAAGAGCCCGGGTTGTCTGCCGGGGGCAGGTCATCTGCGGTGACCGGATGAGTGGCGGGCGGAGTCTCCGGGGCGCTGTCATCCGGCACCGGCGCAGCGGCGACCGCGCTGTTGCCGGTGATGGTGTAGCGACGCTCGGGCAAGATCGCCTGCTCCAGTTGGTCGGTCTCTGTGTTCCACCAGGGGATGCGGATGGCGGGCAACACCACATCGCCAGCCTGGACCGGCACCAGCGCCGCTTCCTGCTGCAGGGTGGAGCGAAGGCCGTCGACGGTGGTTTCGGTATTTCTCAGGGGGCTTTCCGGGTAGCTGCGTATGGCCGCCGGGGTTTCCTGCGGCAGTGGCGGCAGGGCTTCTGCCGGTAAGCCATCGGCATGTAGGGTGATTTTCCGGGTCAGGTTGGCTCCGGCGTTCAGTTCCCCTGCTGGCGGCAGGCCGTCTTCAGCCAGTGCCAGGCTGCGGGCCGGCAGCCAGGGCTGGTCTGCCGGGTAGGCATCCGGCACCGGTTTTACCGGGACATCATAAAGCTGCTGTTGATCCCGCAGGAACTTCAGCTGGCCGTTGGCGTCCCGTGCCTGGCCTTCGAAGCGGATCGGGGCCAGGCTCAGCTGGCCCGGCTGCTGGGGAAAGATGGCATAGCGTCGCTCAACCACCCGGTAACGGACGCCATCCCGGTAACGGGTGAATTCGCGCTGCTTGCCCAGGGATTCGATGATGGCATCGGGGTGCTCCGGCTCCGACAATTCACCCCGTATCAGGTTGCCCGAGAAAAACAGCTGTACGGTCAGCACCAGCTGTTCCTGCACATACACCTCGGCTTTGTCGGCCGATAGTTCGATAAAACTGTCGCGGGCGCCGGCTTCCTGGTCGGGGGCTGTGCCGGTCACCACGTCAATCTCTACCGGCTTGGAGGTGGCATCCTTGAAGGTCAGCTCCGGTATGGTCAGTTTGCCGGTTCGGGTGGGTGCCAGTTGGTAGGTCCAGGTGATTTCCCCGGTCATGTCTCCGTTGACGGTCTGCACACTGTAACGCTGGTTCCGGGCCAGGATTTCGAAATCCGGCTCTACCTTTTCAATGTCGGGGGAAGGCAGGTCGGACAGGTCAAAGTTGAACAGGTTGCTCAGGTTCAGGTCGATTTCCATGGAGCCGCGCACGGTCAGGGTTAATACCTCGCCTTCGTACAGCTGCGTGCGGTCCGGCTCAACCGACAGCTCACTGGCCTGGGCCGGCTGCAGGGCCGCAAGCTGTACCAGTAACAGAAAAACGGGGAGAAGAATGCGTTTTACCATGGTGTATCGCCCTCGTTCGGTTGCGTCTGGCGCTGCTGGTACTGCTGCAGGAACTTGCGCTGCAACAGCCCGCCGGGGTTGTCAGGAATACGACGGAGCCACTGCTCCTGGCCCTGGTTCAGCGGTTGTTCGGAAATTTCGGCCGGAGCTTCTACAGCCTGGCCGTTGTCGGCCGGCTCCTGGTCTGACGGCTGGCCTTGCCCGGATTGCTGCATGTCTTCGCCAGCCTGTGGCTCGGCGTCTTGGCCGCTCTGTCCGGAATCCTGTGTATCACCGGATTGTTCGGATTCCTGCTGGCTGTCTTGCTGGCCTTGCTGCTGGCTTTCCTGTTTACCCTGACTGCCTTGATCGCCCGGGCTGTCCTGATTGTCCTGGCCGGACTGTGAATCTTCGCCCTGCTGCTGGTTGTTCTCCGACTGCTGGTCACCGGAATCGCCTTGTTGCTGATCTTGCTCCTGCTGCTGTTGCTGGTCGAGCAACTGCTGAACCAGGTCACGGTTAAAGCGGGCGTCTTCGAAGTCGGGGTTCTGCGCCAGGGCCTGCTGGTAGGCGTCCAGGGCTTGTTCAAGCTCGCCGGCCCGGGCCAGGGCATTTCCCCGGTTGTAGTGGCCCGTAGCCGTGGGTGTTTCGGCAAAGGCCTTGGCGGCCTCTCGGTATCGGCCACTGCGGTACAGGGCCGAGCCTTTCCAGTCCGGCTGCTGCAGAACCTCTGCCGCGCGCTCCGCGTCCTGCTCGATCAGTTCCGGCCCGCGCTGGTCGTCCCGCTGCCACAGGCCACCCCAGTCCAGTGCCATGGCCGGGCGGGGTGTCAGGGTCAGAGGTACAAGGCTCAGGGCCAGTACCGCAAAGGCACCCCGGCGCCAGCCCAGCAATAACAGGGGCAGGGCCAGCCACAGCAGCCAGTAGCCGTCGTCCTGCCAGCGATTGATGGTCAGGCCGTCATCGGTTTCCGACCAATCCTCTTCCGCTCCCGGTTCCAGCGCAAGGGCACGGATATCCGCGTCGCCAAGGGTCAGTTCGTGGCTGTCACCGCCGTTGGCCCGGGCCAGCCTCTCCATGGCATCGGGGTCGGCCCTGGCGATAACAATCTCGCCGTTACTGCGCAGGAAGCCCCGCTTGGCCAGGGGAATCGGCCCACCTTCCGGCGTGCCCACAACCAGTGTGCTCAGGGCGTAGCCGGTGCCGGCCAGGTGATTACTGATGGCGCTGTGATAACTTCGGGGCACATCATCGGATATCAGCAATATCCGCCCGCGGCCCGGCGCGCCCTGCTGTAGCAGAGCCACCGCCTGGCTGATGGCCAGGTCTGCCCGGTTACCCTGTGCCGGCATGATGGCGGGGTCCAGAACTCCGAGCATGGCTTCGATAGTGCGGAAGTCTTCGGTCAATGGCGTAACCGTGTGGGCATCGCCGGAGTACACCAGCAGGGCGGTCAGGCCGCCGCGCCGTTGCGCCAGCAGGTCCCGAACCTTGCGCTTGGCCAGGGTCAGCCGGTCCGGTTCGGCATCGGTGGCCAGCATGGACAGCGACAGGTCCAGCACAATCACCAGGCTGTCTTCCGGTTGTTTGAGCGGGGTAGGGGCCTGGCGCCAGCTCGGGCCAGCCAGGCCGATGGCCAGGATCAGCAGGGCGATGTTCAGTGGCAGCAGCGGCGAACGGCTGGCACCGCCCGGGGCACCTTGCCCCGGTTTGTTTAACAGCGGTTTTAGCAGGGGCTGGGGAATATAACGGCTCCAGCCGGCATCGGCCTGGCGTAGCTTGTGCCTGGCCAGGTATAACGCCGGCAGTGCCAGCAACAGTAATAACCAAAGGGGCCTCAGGAAGTGAAAGTCAGCCATGGTGCACCTCCCCGGATTCATTGCGGCGGGCCCGGCTGGCCAGTAACCGCAGTGCTGACAACAGCAGCCACAGGGTAACCGCTGTGCCCGCCGGCCACACGTAGAGTTCGGTAACCGGGCGATAGAACTGGCCTTCCTGCTCAATGGGCTCCAGCTGGTCGATGCTGTCGTAGATCATTTCCAGCTCCGGCAGGCTGCGGGCCCGGAAATACCGGCCGCCGGTCTGTTCCGCCATGCGGGTGAGCAGGGCTTCGTCCAGGTCCCGGGACGGGTTCACCCGCCGCGAGCCCAGCAGCCCCCGCTGGATCATGGAATCGGCACCGATACCGATGGTGTACAGACGAACACCTGCGGCGGCGGCAATCTCGGTGGCTTTGTCCGGGCTCACTTCACCGGCGGTGTTGGCGCCGTCGGTCAGCAGGATGGCTACCCGCTGCTCCTGGGGGCGATCCCGCAGGCGTTTCACCGCAAGGCCCACGGCATCGCCAATTGCCGTTGCCCGGCCGGCCATGCCCAGGCCGGCTTCCAGCAGCAGGGTTCTTACGGTTTCCCGGTCAAAGGTCAGGGGTGCCTGCACGTAGGGCTGGGTGCCGAACAGGACCAGCCCCAGGCGGTCACCCTCCCGGCGGTCGATAAACTGGTCCAGCACCCGCTTGACCGCCTGCAGGCGGTTGATGCTGCGGCCCTGAATAACCATGTCGCGCTCATCCATACTGGGCGATATATCCACCAGCAGCATCAGGTCACGGCCGCTGACCGGCATCTGCACCTGCTCGCCCACATGCTGGGGCCGGGCGATGGCCAGCACCAGGCACAGCCAGGCCAGAAGCAGCAGCAACTGACGCCAGCGCGGTGTCCGGCGCCCTTGGGTGCTGACGCCGGGCATGCCCGACAACCAGTGGCCAACCGGGATGACCGGTGCATCCACCGGTTCACCCTTGCCATAACGTTTGCCGGCCAGGAACAGCAGCGGCAACAGGGCCAGTAACAGCAGCCAGGGATAGGCCAGGGAAATCATAGCTGGGCCTCCAGCCAGAACCGGGCAAAGTCGAGTGCCTGGCCCGGGTCCAGGTTGGTGTTCGGGCGCCAGGGTGCTTGCACCAGCGCTTCCGCTACCGGCCTTGAGGCAATGCGTTCGGAAGGAGAAGTTTCCAGCAGGAATTCGGCCCAGCCCTGGCCGGTGAGGGTTTCCGGATGCCGGTCCGGATAGGCCTGCCGGGCTACCCGCTTGAGCAGCTGGTTAAGTTCACTGAACCATTCGTTGCACTGGCGCGGGTTGGCAGCGAGTTGTAAAAGTTCCTCGCGGGCCTGGCGTTTCCACAGGTTCTGCTGGCGGCGCCGGCGCAGCAACCAGAACGCGACTGCGGCCAGAACCAGAACGACCACCGCCAGAATCCACCAGCCCGGCGCCGGCGGCCACCAGCCACCGGTTTCCGGCAGGTGAATATCGCGCAATTGGGCTAACGGATCTTGCGGGTTCATCCGATCCGCCCTCCCGGGCCTAAAAGCTGGCGCAGGGCGGCTGCCGGCTCTTCGCTGGTCATGATGGTGGCGGCCTGCACACCGGAGGTGCGAAAACAGTCTTCCAACAGCCGTTCATGGGTGACAACTTTTTCCTGCCAGGCCTTTTTAAACGCGGGGTTGGAGGCATCAAACCAGATCGGCCCTTCCGGCGCTGCCACCGCAAACTGGCCGCTGTCCGGCAGCTGTTTCTCCAGCGGATCCATAATGCGCAGGGCGCTGACGGTGTTATGTCGGCCCAGGGCGCCGAGCAGGCTGGTGGTGTTATCGCTGATGTTCATGAAATCGCTGATGATGAAAATCCGGCTGCCGGTATGGGCCACCCGCCGGGCTTCGGCCAGCGCTGTGTCCAGCCCGTGGTCGGGGGCTGAAGGCCGGGGTGGCACGTCCGGCTTGTGTTGGTGGCTGGCCAGGGTATCCAGTAGGCGCAGTACGGATTTCTTGCGCCGGGCCGGGCGCAGCACCTCCAGCTCCTGGTCATTAAATACCAGGCCACCCACCTGGTCGCCGGCCCACAGGGCCAGCCAGGCCAGCAGCGCGGTAACCTGGGCGCAGCGCACCTGTTTGTAGGCCCCGGTGCTGGCGAAGAACAGGGTCGGGCCCAGGTCGGCAATCAGCAGCACCGGCCGCTCCCGCTCTTCTTCGTAGAGTTTGGTGTGGGGTGACTGGCGCCGCGCCGTTACCCGCCAGTCAATGCTGCGGATATCGTCGCCGGGCTGGTATTGCCGCACTTCGGCAAAGGTCATGCCGCGACCACGCTGGCGAGACTGGCGCAAGCCGGCCTGGCGCGAACGCACCGGGCGGGCAGAAGGCAGCTTCAGGGCCCTGGCGTCGGCTTGCAGCCGAACCAGTTCCGGCAGGGTGATGTGGGTTGCTGCGTTGCTCTGCGCCATGGTGTTCAGGCGGTTACCGGTACGCGGTCGATCAGCCTTTGCAGAACCGTGTCTGCGGTCATGCCTTCGGCCTCGGCCTCGAAGGTCAGCAGGATTCGGTGGCGCAGCACGTCAAAGGCCATGGTGCGGATGTCGTCCGGGGTTACGTAGTCCCGGCCATCGAGCCAGGCCAGGGCCCGGGCGCAGCGATCCAGGGCAATGGTGCCCCGGGGGCTGGCGCCGAAAGCCGTCCAGCGGGCCAGTTCCGGATCCAGGCTGGCGGCATCCCGGGTGGCCAGGATCAGGGCCAGCAAATACTGCTCCACCGGCTCCGCCATGTAGATGTCGGATACCGCCTGCCGGGCCTCCATAACCTGTTGCTCTGTAAGACGAATGTCTACCTGTGGTATTCCCTGACGGTAGTCGCTACGGGCAAGGTGCAGAATCTGACGCTCAGCATCGGCATCCGGGTAATCGATCACCACATGCATCAGGAAACGGTCGAGCTGGGCTTCGGGCAGGGGGTAAGTGCCTTCCTGCTCGATGGGGTTCTGGGTGGCCATCACCATGAACAGCTTTGGCAGCGGGAAGGTTTGCATGCCGACACTGATCTGGCGTTCGCCCATGGCCTCAAGCAGGGCAGACTGCACCTTCGCCGGGGCCCGGTTGATTTCATCGGCCAGCACAAGGTTGTGGAATATCGGGCCGCGCTGGAATTCGAACAGGCCGGTTTCGGCCCGGTAGATCTCGCTGCCGGTAACATCGGACGGCAGAAGGTCCGGGGTGAACTGGATGCGGTGGAAATCCCCTTCCAGGTGATCGGCCAGGGCTTTTACCGCGGTGGTCTTGGCCAGGCCGGGTGCCCCTTCCACCAGAAGGTGGCCATCAGCCAGCAGGGCGATCAGCAGTCTGTCTACCAGCTTGTCCTGACCGATGATGCGTTTTGCCAACTGTGTTCTGAGATTACCGAACGTTTGCTGTAACGACATGGAATTCACTGCTCTCGGTTTTGAAGGTCCGGCGGCGCGGGTGTTTGCGCCCGTAGGTAGTTGCCGCAGTTTTGAGGTCTGGCCGGCAAAAATCAAGAGCTTGACTATGCTTATGTGACGATACCGTGATTACGTTTCTTTCACACAAAACCAGAGGTTGGATATGAATGCGCTGACAATTGCCAGCAAGGATCAGTTTTTCGAGCAACTGGCTGAAGCATTCGCAGACAAGCTTGCGAAAACCGAAGCCAAGAAGGTTGTAGAGTTCGCCAAGCAGCATTACGCCCACAGTCCCCTGGAAGAGCTTGTCAGCCGGCGCTTCTCGGACACCTATGGCGCGGTACTGGCGGCCTGGCAGTTCCTGCAGAAGCGCAGCGCCGAGGAAACCCCGGTTACCGTATTCAATCCGGACCTGGAAAGTGACGGCTGGCAGTCTACCCACTCGGTTATTTTTATCCTGCATCCGAACATTCCGTTTCTGATCGATTCCCTGCGCATGGCCATCAACCGCCGGGAAATCGGTACCCACTCCATCCAGCATTCGATTCTGCAGGTGGAGCGAGACGGTAACGGCAAGCTGAAGAAACTGCATTCGGCCAAGAAGTCGTCTGCGGCCTCCTACGAAGCATTGATCGTTCTGGAAATCGATCGCCACAGCGATCCGGCAGACCTGCGGGGCCTGGAAGAAACCCTGCAATCGGTGCTGCACGAAGTGCGCATTGCCGTGGACGACTTCCCGATTGTCAAAGACAAGGTTAGTGAAATCCTGGGCGAACTGGATGCCACCACCGCCGGTATCAGCGAAGAAGACAAGGAAGAAGCCCGGGCGTTTCTTGGCTGGCTCACCGAAGACCATTTTACCTTCCTGGGCTATGACGAATACGACTTCGTTAAAGAAAAGCAGGGCATGGCCGTGCGCCGGGTGGAAAACTCCGAGCTGGGCATCTTCCGGGTAAACAACGAACGCCCGGACAAGGTTCGCCTGAACGAACTGCCCCAGCGCACCCGCCATGAGATGACCCGCACCGACGACATCTTCATCTTCGCGAAGTCGGCCCAGCGTTCGCGGGTGCACCGCCCGGCCTACCCGGACTACATCGCGGTGAAGAAGTTCAACAGCAAGGGTGAAGTGGTGGGTGAGCGCCGCTTCCTGGGCCTTTACACCGCACGGGTATACAACGAGCGCCCGGACGAAATTCCATTGCTGCGCCGCAAATTCCAGACCGTCATGAAACGCTCCGGTTTCATGCGCACGGACTACGCCGGCAAGGAACTGGAACAGATTCTCACCCTGTACCCCCGTGACGAACTGTTCCAGATTGAAACCGAAGAACTGCTGCGGGTCGCCAAGAGCATTCTGTACATCCAGGAGCGGCGGCGCATTGAGTTGTTCATGCGGGAAGATGTCTATGGCCAGTTTGTTACCTGCCTGGCCTTCTTCCCCCGGGACATCTACAACACCGAGCTGCGCCTGAAGGTCGAGCAGGTGTTGCTGGAGTGCCTGGAAGCGGAAGACATCGAGTTTGTTACCCACTTCTCCGAATCGCCACTGGCCCGGGTGCAGTTCACTATCCGCGTGCCCCAGGTGGAGAACCGGCAGCTGCCGCTGGCGGAGATCCGCGACCGTGTGATCGAGCTGGCCCAGTCCTGGAGTGAAGGCCTGGCAGAGGCCCTGCACGAAGCCTATGGCGAAGAACGCGGCAACGAGTTCTACCGGGTATGGGCGGCTGGTTTCCCGGCCAGCTACACCGAGATGTTCTCGCCCCGTCGCGCCGCCATCGACCTGGACCACATTACCAAGGCGGCCAGCGCCGATGACCTGGCTATGAGTTTCTACCGGGCGCTGGAAGAAGACGACAGCACGCTGCACTTCAAGCTGTTCTACCCGGACGAGCCGCTGCCGCTGTCGGATGTGATGCCTATCTTCGACAACCTGGGCTTCCGGGTTATTGGTGAGCATCCGTTTGAAGTGATCGACCGCACCGGCAAAACCGTGTGGATTCACGACTTCACCCTGCAGGCCCATTCCGGTGGCGTGGATATCCACCGTATCCGGCCCATTTTTGAAGAGCTGTTCCGCCGCGTATGGCACACCGAGGCAGAAAACGACGCCTTCAACCGGTTGCTGTTGTCGTCTTACATGAGCTGGCGCCAGATTGCGCTGCTGCGTACCTACGCCCGCTACATGCGGCAGATCCGGTTCTCTAACAGTCAGACCTTTATTTCCAATACCCTGGTCAACCACGAGAACCTGACCCGGATTCTTCTGGAGTACTTTGAAATCCGCTTCAACCCGGATCGCTACAAGAGCCCGGGCAAGAGTGAAGCGGCCCAGAAAAAGCTGGAAATCGAATTTAACGCCGGCCTGGAAGAGGTGGAAAACCTCAGTGAAGACCGGGTGCTGCGGCTGTATCTGGAGCTGATGCAGGCCACCCTGCGTACCAACTACTACCAGCCGGACGCCGAAGGCCAGCCCAAGCCATACATCAGTGTGAAGTTTGACCCCACGCGCATTCCCGACATGCCGCTGCCCATGCCCATGTTCGAGATCTTCGTGTACTCGCCCCGGGTGGAAGGCGTGCACCTGCGTGGTGGCAAGGTGGCCCGTGGTGGCCTGCGCTGGTCTGACCGCTTCGAGGACTACCGCACCGAGATCCTGGGCCTGGTAAAAGCCCAGCAGGTGAAAAACGCGGTGATTGTGCCGGTGGGCGCCAAGGGCGGCTTCGTGGCCAAGCAACTGCCGGATCCGTCTGACCGGGAAGCCTTCCAGGCTGAAGGCATTGCCGCCTACAAAACCTTTATCCGTGGCCTGCTGGACATCACCGACAACCTGGTGGATGCCGGCATACAGCCGCCGGAGCGGGTAATCCGCCACGACGAAGACGACCATTACCTGGTTGTAGCCGCCGACAAGGGCACCGCGACCTTCTCCGACATTGCCAACGGCCTGGCCGCCGAATACGGCTTCTGGATGGGCGATGCCTTCGCTTCCGGTGGCAGCAACGGCTACGACCACAAGAAGATGGGTATCACCGCCCGGGGCGCTTGGGTATCGGTTGAACGCCACTTCCGTGAAATGGGCATCAACCCGGCGGAAGACGAGTTTACCGCTATCGGCATTGGCGACATGGGCGGCGACGTGTTCGGTAACGGCCTGCTGTGTTCCGAGAAAACCCGCCTGGTCGCGGCCTTCAACCACATCCATATCTTTATCGACCCGGAGCCGGATGCGGCGAAGAGCTACAAGGAGCGCAAGCGCCTGTTCGAAATGCCCCGTTCAGCCTGGACCGATTACGACACCAAGCTGATCTCCAAGGGCGGTGGTGTGTTCAGCAGGAACGCCAAGTCGATCCCGGTCAGCCCGGAAATGAAAAAACTGCTGGGCATCAATGCCGACCGCATGCCGCCGAACATGCTGATCAGCTACATCCTGAAGTCCGAGGTGGACCTGCTCTGGGTGGGCGGTATCGGCACCTATGTGAAGGGTGCTGAGGAAACCCATGCCGACGTAGGCGACAAGGCTAACGACGGCCTTCGGGTGAACGGCAAAGACCTGCGCTGCAAAGTGGTGGGCGAGGGCGGCAACCTGGGCTTCACCCAGCTGGGCCGTATTGAATACGCCCTGAAAGGCGGCCGGCTGAACACCGACTTCATCGACAACTCCGGTGGGGTGGATTGTTCAGACCACGAAGTGAACATGAAAATCCTGCTCAACCGTGCCGTGGCCATGGGTGATCTCACCGCCAAGCAGCGCAACGTGATGCTGGAAGAGATGACCGACGATGTCTCGGCCCTGGTGCTGAAGAACAACTACCGGCAAACCCAGGCCATCAGCATTGCCAGTGCCGATACCGCGCCAAGGCTGGAAGAATACCGCCGGTTGATGAACACCCTGGAAAGCGAAGGCAAGCTGAACCGGGGGCTGGAATTCCTGCCCGACGACGACGCCCTGGCCGAGCGCAAACTGGCCAAGAAAGGCCTGACCCGGCCGGAGCTGTCGGTACTGATTTCCTACGTGAAGGGCGACCTGAAGCAGACCCTGATCGCCAGCACCCTGCCGGATGATCCGCTGCTGGCCGGCGAAATGTACAAGGTATTCCCGAAGGAACTGAACAAGAAGTTCTCGAAGGAGCTGGGCGAGCACCAGCTGCGGCGGGAAATTATCGCCACCCAGATTGCCAACGACATGGTCAACCACATGGGCATTACCTTTGTGGAGCGCCTGAACCAGTCTACCGGTGCCGATGCTGCATCCATCGCCCTGGCCTGGATCATCGCCCGGGATGTGTTCCGGATCGACAACTGGTGGGACCGCATCGAGGCGCTGGACTACCATGTGCCCGCCAAGCTGCAGATGGAGCTGATGCAAGACCTGATGCGCCTGATGCGCCGTGCCGTGCGCTGGCTGCTGCGTAACCGCCGGACCGAGCTCAACATCCAGAGCCATATGGAGCGGTTTGCCGACAGCGTATGGGCGATTACCTCCAGCCTGCCGGACTACCTGGGCGACCAGGCTCGCAGCAACTGGGAGCAACGCCACGCATACCTGGAAGAATCCGGCTTGCCGAAAGACCTGGCCTCGGTACTGGCCGGCACCGGTTACCTGTACTCGTCGCTGGGCATTATCGAATCCCAGGAGGCCACCGGCCTGCCGCTGAAAACCGTGGCTAACCTGTACTACGACCTGGGCGATCGCCTCGACCTGACCTGGTTTGCCAACTCCATTGCCGCGCTTACGCCCAATTCCCATTGGCAGGCGCTGGCAAGGGAAAGCTTCCGGGAAGACCTGGACTGGCAGCAGCGCGCCCTGACCACCGGCGTACTGCGCCTGGCGGGCAAGGCCGGCAAGGTGCCCGAGAGCGTGGAAGCCTGGGAACAGAAGCACCAGCACATGATCGAGCGCTGGAGTGCCATGCTGGCGGAGCTGAAGAGCGTGCGGGAGCCGGAATACGCCATGTTCTCCGTTGCCCTGCGTGAGCTGCTGGACCTGGCCCAGAGCACCATGCACCAGAATACGGACAGCGACGGCAGTATCTGAGGCTTGCGTTATGCTGTTGATTCCCGTTCAATTCCGCGCGGGAATCAACCGCAAAGGCAGGATTTATGGCGCAGCTACAAACCAACACACACGACGTTCTGCTCCGGAATGCCGAACTGCTGACCGGCAAGGTGGCCCTGCTGGGCGTATCCGAGCCGGCGCTGCTGGCCCATTGCCCGCAACCCGGGCTGGCCATGAGCGAACACGCCGGTGTGTATGAACAGCTGTGCCAGCATGCGAACTGGCAAGCCTGTTTCGGCTATCAGTGCAACGAGCAGGACGCCGGGGGGTTCGACACCCTGGTCATCTTCCTGCCCAAGGCCCGGGCGGAACTGGAATTACGCCTGGCCATGGCCCGTTATCTGGGCCGCGAAGGCGCCAGTCTGGTGCTGGTGGGCGAAAAGAAAGAAGGTATCGCCGGAGCCGTCAAACAGTTCACCTCCGTGGTGGCCGACGCCCTGAAAGTCGACAGTGCCCGCCACTGCCAGGTGTGGACCGGCAGCAACCACCAACCCCTTTCCCGTTTTGACTTAACCGACTGGTTGCGCTGGACGCAGGTTTCCTGTGCCGGCGTAAGCCTTGACGTAGCCGGCCTGCCTGGTGTGTTCAGCGAAGGGGAGCTGGATGCCGGCACCCGGATGTTGCTGGAAACCCTGGAACAAACCCCGCTGAAAGCGGACAAGGTGCTGGACTTTGCCTGTGGCGCCGGCGTGATCGGCAGCTGGCTGCAAGGCTACCGTCGCGATCAGGGCCTGCCACTGGGTGTGGTAGACGGTGTGGATGTCCAGGCCCAGGCGGTTGCCTGCGCCCGGGAAACCTACGCCCGGGCCGGCGCGGAAGGCCAGATCTACGCCTCCGATGGCCTGGCCGGCATTCAGGGCCGGTGGCCGGCGGTGGTCACCAATCCGCCGTTTCACAGTGGCGTGAAAACCGATACCTCCATGACCGAACAGTTCCTTCGGGAAGTGGCCGCCCACCTGGCCCCCAGGGGCGAGGTGCGGCTGGTGGCCAACAGCTTCCTGCCCTATGAATCCGTTATCCAGCGCTTTATCGGGCCGGTCGAGAAGCTGGCCCAGGATCGCCGTTTTACCGTTTACAGGGCTTTCAATCGTGCCATCCGCTGAAGTACTGCCGCTGACTGCCGGTAACCTGAAGCTCAGCCGCCCCGGCGCCGAGCCTGGCCTGCGGGCCTGGGATGCGGCGGACGAGTTGCTGCTGGCAGAAGCCGGTAACCGGCTGGCGGACAGCCCCCGTGTGCTGGTGGTAGACGACCAGTTCGGTGCGCTCACGCTTGGGCTGGCCCAGGCCCACGGGCCGGTGACCAGCGTGGCCGACAGTGCAGTCCTGCCGGATGCCCTCGACCATAACGCCCGGCTTAATCCCGGCATTGCCAGGCCGGCGCTGCTGCACAGCTGGCTGAACCCGCCGGAGGGGCCGTTTGACCTGGTGGTCTTGCGCATTCCCCGCCATGGCGCCTATCTGGGCTGGCTGTTGCGCTGGGTAAACTCTGTGCTGGCAGACAACGGCTGTTTGCTGGCTGGGGGCATGATCAAGCATTTGCCGGACCGCAGCGTGGATGTGTTTGCCGAAGCCGTGGATACCGAAACGGTACTGCCGGCCCGTAAAAAGGCCCGGGTAGTGGTCTGCCGCAAAGGGCAGGCGCAACTGCAGGGCTGGGCTGAAAGCTGGAAAGGTTACCCGCAGGAGGGTCTGCCGGCGCCGGTAGAGGCATTACCGGCTGTCTTTGCCCGGGACAAGCTGGACATCGGCACCCGGGAGCTGTTGCCGCTTGTGGGCCCTGCCGTGGCCGGGCTGAAGCCTGGCGCGCGTGTGCTGGACCTGGCCTGCGGCAATGGCGTGCTGGGCTTGACGGCACTGGCTTGTGGCTCTGATATCACGGTGGATTTCAGCGATGTGTCCAGCCAGGCCATTGCCAGCGTGCAGCATAACCTGGGTACCTGTGGTTACCGGGCCGGACAGTGCCAGCACAGCGACGGAATCCGGGAAGGAACCGGGCAGTACGACGTGATTTTGCTGAACCCGCCGTTCCATGAAGGCGGTGTGGTGGGGGATCACATTGCCCTGCGACTGTTCCGGGACGCCGCAAAACACCTGGTGCCGGGCGGGCGAATGCTGATGGTGGGCAACCGCCACCTGGGCTACCACAAGTCCCTCAAGCGCTTCTTTGGCAAGGTAGAGCAGCGGGCGGCAAGCCCGCGCTTTGTGGTATTCGAGGCGGCGCCCTGAGCGCCGCTGTTAACCGCGGTTAATCGGCTGGAGTTAAAGGGCAGGGGCAGGGCGGTCGTAACCCAGCCGGGCCAGGGTATCGACGATGGTCTGGGTCTGGCTGTCGATCTCGATGTTCACTGACTGGCCCTGTTCGGCCGTACCGAAAGTCGTGGCCCGCAGGGTTTCCGGAATCAGGTGAACGTTAAAGCGGTTACCGGTGACCTCGCCAATGGTCAGGCTGGCGCCGTTGATGGCGATATAGCCTTTCGGGAACACATACTTCATCCAGCTCTCCGGCACCTCGAACCACAGGGTGACGTTGTTCTCTGTGCGGATAATCTCGGCCAGAACCGCAGTGGTATGCACGTGGCCGCTGAGCAGGTGGCCGCCAATCTCGTCACCAATGCGGGCTGCCCGTTCAAAGTTTACCGAATCCCCTTCGGCCAGGTTGCCCAGCGTGGTCAGCCTCAGGGTTTCCTGCATGGCATCAAAGTACAGCAGGTCGCCGTCTTGGCGGGTCACCGTCAGGCAGGTGCCGTTTATCGCCACCGAGGCGCCGATGGTTACACCCTGCACCTTGGCTTCCGGAAAGCGCACCACCAGTGTATTCAGCCCCGGTGCCTTGATGACTTCCGCAATGGTGGCCACCCCCTGAACGATACCTGTAAACATCACGAATCTCCTGAACGGTTGCAGTCATGCCAAGGTATGCTTGACACGGCAGGGTGTCAAACGTATGTTTCAAACAGACGTTTGTTAGAGGCATGGATAACAAAATGGCGCAGTCAGATACCGTAGACCGCATACTTGATGCTGCTGAAGAGCTTTTTGCCGAGCGTGGTTTCTCGGAAACGTCTCTTCGCATGATTACCAGTAAGGCTAAAGTAAATCTGGCCGCTGTCAATTACCACTTTGGTTCAAAGAACGCGCTGATTCACGCGGTTTTCGCGCGTTTTCTGACGCCTTTCTCTGCAACTCTGGAGACTGCGTTCGACGAACTGGAAGCAAAGTGTGACGGCAAACCGGCTACCCTGAACCAGACCCTCTGGGCGCTCACAGAAAGTGCCGTGCGTATGCCCCAGCGTAACGAAAAAGGTATTTCCATTTTCATGCGCCTGCTCGGGCTGGCCTACACCCAGAGCCAGGGCCACCTGCGCAAGTTCCTGGAGCAGGAATACAGCGAGCCGTTCAGTCGTTTCATGCGTCTTCTGAAAGAGGCCACCCCTGAGTTGTCCTCGGTAGACCGCTACTGGCGCATCCAGTTCATGCTGGGAGCCACCGCCTTTACCATGTCCAGCAGCGATGCCCTGATCGACATCCTGGAAAACAAGCTGGGTGTGCACACCACGGTGCAGGAAATTGCCGCGCGCCTGGTGCCGTTCCTGGCGGCCGGCATGACCGCACCGGACAAAATGCTGGTTTCTGCCCCGGCCCGGCCCGCGCCGGTTGCCTGAGTTCCCCCGCCTCGGTTAGGCTTCCCTCTGGTTTCCGGCCGGAGGGAGCTTCCCTTTTGAATACCCCCTTGCCCCCCGGGGCTTATCTGACCATTGATATCGCCAGCCAGGTGCTAACGGTGTGTGCTGCTGATGGCAGCGCGCTGGACCGTTACCCCATATCTACCGCCCTGAACGGACCGGGTGAGCAGGATGGCAGCGGCTGCACCCCCCGGGGCGAGCACTATATCCGCGCGCGCATCGGCGAAGGCCAGCCGCTGAATACGGTCTTTCGGGGCCGTCGGCCCACCGGTGAGATATACTCACCACAACTGGCGGCTGAACACCCTGATCGGGACTGGATACTGACCCGTATACTCTGGCTTTGTGGCCGGGAGCGGGGGCGCAACCGTGGCCCCGGGGTGGATTCCTTCCGGCGCTTTATCTACATTCACGGCACCCCGGATACCGAACCCATGGGCGAGGCCCTGTCCCACGGCTGTGTGCGGATGAGAAACACCGACATCGCCGAACTGTTTGCGCGGGTAAGGGCCGGCACCCGCGTTGTTATTGGATGAACTGACAGACTCAGAGGAACACAATGATTGGTCAAATGCTGGCTTTGATGAATGGCTGGATCGAAAAATTCGGCTTGCTGTCAGACGGGTGGCGTGCGGGCGTCCTGATATTCCTCCTGGTCCTGGGCACGGCCACCGTTGCCTTTATAGTCAGCCGGTTAATTCTGGCCGTCGAGAACAAGTTCAAGTCGACTAAAAACAAATGGGATGATGCCTTCCTGCATGCTGCCCGCCGGCCCATGGTGGCGTTTGTCTGGCTGCAGGGTGTGTACTGGGCAGCCGAGGTGGCCCATCACTTCAGCGACGCGGAAGTCTTCAAGGCTAACGGTACGGTGCTGCAGATCGGCTTTGTCTGGGTGCTGGTCTGGTTCCTGTTCGGCCTGGTGAAGGAAATCGAAAAGGTCCTGACCTCGCCCATCAAAATGCGCAAGCCGATGGATTACACCACGGTGAACGCCATCAGCAAACTGTTGCGCGCCGTTATTATCATCACCGCAGTGCTGACCGCCCTGCAGACCCTGGGCTTCAGTATTTCCGGGGTTCTGGCCTTTGGTGGTGTGGGTGGTATCGCGGTCGGCTTTGCCGCTAAGGACCTGCTGGCCAACTTCTTTGGCGGCTTCATCATTCACCTGGACCGTCCGTTCAAGGTGGGTGACTGGATCCGCTCGCCGGACCGTAACATTGAAGGCACCGTGGAGCACATTGGCTGGCGCCTGACCACCATTCGCACCTTCGACAAGCGGCCCCTGTATGTGCCCAACGCGGTATTCACCACCATCGCGGTGGAAAACCCGTCCCGCATGACCAACCGCCGCATCTCCGAAACCATCGGCATTCGCTATGCCGATGTACACTCCATGCAGAAGATCGTGGAAGAAATCCGCGAGATGCTGAAAAACCACGAAGAAATCGACAGCAACCAGACCCTGATTGTGAACTTCCTGGCGTTCAATGCCTCATCGCTGGATATCATGCTGTACACCTTCACCAAGACCACCGAATGGGTGCGCTTCCATGAGATCAAGGAAGATGTACTGCTGAAGGTCAGCGACATTATCGAATCCCATGGCGCCGAGATTGCCTTCCCGACCCGTACCTTGCATTTGCCGGACGGTGTCAGGCTCAGTGGCGAGGCGAGCGAACAAGGTGAAGCGCGCAGTGAGGGTAGCAAAGAAGCCCCGGAATCCCGTGGCGAAAGCGAGCAGGGCGGACAATCTGCAGGAGACAAGGCATGACCGCAAGCACCAACCCGGTCGGGATTATCGGCGGTACTGGCCTGACCAGTCTGAGTGACCTCGAAATTGTTGGCGAAGAAACCGTCAGCACCCGTTGGGGCGAGCCCTCAGACAAGCTGGTACATGGCCGGCTGGGTGACCAGGCCGTGGTGTTCCTGGCCCGCCATGGTAACCCGCACCGCATTCCGCCCCACCAGGTGAACTACCGCGCCAACCTGCAGGCACTCTACGACGCCGGGGTGCGAACCGTGGTGGGAGTGAATGCCGTGGGTGGTATCCACAAGGCCATGGGGCCGGCCCATGTGGTGGTGCCAGACCAGGTCATTGATTACACCTGGGGGCGGGCCAGCACCTTTTTTGAGGGCGAGCTGGAGCATGTTACCCACATTGATTTCACCTACCCGTATGATCAGGAATGCCGGCAGCTGCTGATTGATGCCGCCCGGGGGCTGCAGCTGGATTTCTCGGATTTCGGAGTCTACGCGGCCACCCAGGGGCCAAGGCTGGAAACTGCGGCCGAGATCAGGCGACTCGAGCGGGATGGCTGTGACCTGGTGGGAATGACCGGTATGCCGGAAGCCGTGCTGGCTGCCGAGTTGGGTATGCGTTACGTGTGCCTGGCCCTGGTGGTGAACTGGGCGGCCGGAAAGTCCGACCACATCATCACCATGGAAGAAATCGAACAGGCCATTGACCAGGGCATGGCAGGCGTGAAGACAGTCCTGGAGAGGTCAATGGCTGGCTTGGGCCAGCTTAGCCCTCGATCTTCCTGAAGAACACCAGCACGCCAACGGTGGGGGAATCGATAAAGTGGATTTCCTCACTGCGCATGCGGCGGGTTTCGCGAATCCAGGTAATCAGTTCCAGCGGTGCCGGTTCTGCGGCAACCGGGCGGGTAGCCAGCTCAGCAACCTGGTCACCAGCGCTGTATTCGTTTGAGCCCGCTTCATCGGCCTGGGCTTCGGCTTCCGGCACTACCATCACCGGCTCCGGCCGTTCACCTTCCTGCCAGTGGTTCAGGTGCACCTTCACGTGCAGGTAACGCTGGCGGTCGATTTCGATATGGCCTTCCACGGCGCGCTCGCCGGCCCCGCCAAGCCATTTGCCCACGGCGACCCGCATGGGGCGGCCGTTATAGTTGGGCGGAAACGTCTGATACCAGCCGGCGGTGGCCAGAACCCGGTAGTTGCCGCTGTTTTCCAGGCGGGCGGCAGCCTGGTTCAGGTACAGTTCGTTGCGGGCAGCCAGCCGGACATCAGAAACCCGGTTGCTGTTGGCGTCTTCCACCCATAGTGAGCGGATACCGCTCAGGGGTGGTTCCACCGGCATGCCGGCCATCTGCTCTTCAAGGGCAGAGGGGTCTACCAGCCGTTCGACAATTACCACTTCTGCGCGGTAAAAATCATCCGGTGTCTGGGCCAGGGCCTTGCCGGCTGGCATCAGTACGAATGCCAGGGCCAGTGCGGCAGTCAAAGCCTGCTTGAAACAGAGATCACGTGCTTGCAAGTGTGTCACTCCAGCTGATTCGGGTTGGCTCAGGCTTTCTTTGCCGGCGCCGGCTTGCTCTGCTCCGGCCCGAGTTCCATGAGCATGGCTGAGATGGCGTCGAGTTTACCACTGGTTGAATCATCATTCAGCCGGAAGCGGAAGCTGTTGGCCCCTTCCAGCCGGTAGGTGTCCGGTGCGGATTGCACTTTTTTAACCAGCGCCAGCGGGTCTACCGGCGTGCTTGCGCCGAACTCCAGGCGCACCCATTCCTTGCCGGCGTCCACTTTTACAATGCCCAGGGCGTCTGCTTTCAGGCGCAGGCGTGTCTGGTTCACCAGGTTCTTTGCCGGTTCCGGTAATAATCCGAACCGGTCAATCATCTCAACCTGAAGTTCTTTTAATTCTTCTTCGTTCTGCACACTGGCGATGCGCTTGTACAGCATCAGTCGGTTGTGCACATCCGGCAGGTAGTCGTCGGGAATCAGCGCCGGAATGCGCAGGTTCATCTCGGTGCCATGACTCAGGGGCAGCTCCGCATTGGGTGTGCGGCCCTCGCGGATGGCTTTTACCGCTTCGTCCAGCAGCTGCATGTACAGGGTGAAGCCGATGCTTTCAATCTGCCCGCTCTGTTCCTCGCCCAGCAGCTCGCCCGCGCCCCGGATTTCCAGGTCGTGGGTGGCCAGCATGAAGCCGGCGCCCAGGTCCTGGGCTTCGGAAATGGCATCCAGCCGTTTTTTCGCGTCGGTGGAAATACTCTTGGGCGGTGGCGTCAGCAGGTAGGCGTAGGCCTGGTGGTGGGAGCGGCCAACCCGGCCCCGCAGCTGGTGCAGCTGGGCCAGGCCGAATTTATCCGCCCGCTCGATAATAATGGTGTTGGCACTGGGAATGTCGATGCCGGTTTCCACAATGGTGGTACACACCAGCACGTTGAAGCGCTTGTGGTAGAAGTCCGACATGATCTGTTCCAGCTGGCGCTCGCGCATCTGGCCGTGGGCCACGCCTACCCGGGCTTCGGGAATCAGCCGGCGCAGGTCTTCAGCGGTTTTCTCGATGGTCGAGACATCGTTGTGCAGGAAGTACACCTGACCACCGCGCAGGATTTCCCGCAGAATGGCTTCTTTCACCATGGATTCGTCGCGCTGGCGCACAAAGGTTTTCACCGACAGCCGGCGGGCCGGCGGGGTGGCAATAATCGACAGGTCCCGCAGATGGCCCATGGCCATGTTCAGGGTCCGGGGGATGGGCGTGGCGGTGAGGGTAAGCATGTCCACCTCGGCCCGCAGGGACTTCAGCTTTTCTTTCTGCTGGACGCCGAACCGGTGTTCCTCGTCGATAATCACCAGCCCCAGGTTCTTGAACTTGATATCGCCCTGCAGCAGCTTGTGGGTGCCGATGACAATATCGGCCTTGCCTTCTTCAATGGCGGCAATGGCCTTGGTGGTCTGGGCGCCGCTGCGGAAACGGCTGAGCAGTTCCACGGTCACCGGGGTGTCAGAGAACCGGTCCCGGAAGGATTCATAATGTTGCTGCGCCAGCAGGGTAGTGGGTACCAGCACCGCCACCTGCTTGCCGGACCAGGTGGCCAGGAAAGCGGCACGCATGGCCACCTCGGTTTTCCCGAAGCCGACATCGCCACACACCAGGCGGTCCATGGGGCGCTCGCCGGTCATGTCTTCAAACACCGACTGAATGGCCACTTGCTGGTCCGGTGTCTCCTCGAACGGGAAGCCGGCGGCAAAGGCCCGGTAGGCTTCCTTCGGGTCTTCAAACTGGAAGCCTTTGCGGGCTTCACGGCGGGCGTAAACATCAAGCAGCTCGGCGGCGGTATCGCGGATTTTCTCCAGTGCTTTCTGCTTGGCGTTGCTCCAGCGGTCGGTGCCCAGCTTGTGCAAGGGGGCGTGTTCTTCGTCGGTGCCGGCGTAGCGGGAAATCAGGTGCAGGCTGGAGACCGGCACGTACAGTTTCGAGCCTCCGGCGTATTCGAGCATCAGGAATTCATCGGCCTGGCCGCCGGCGGTAATGGTTTCCAGGCCTTTGTAGCGGCCAACCCCGTGGTCGATATGCACCACCGGCGAGCCGATGCGCAGTTCGGACAGGTCCCGGTAACCGTGGTCGTCCACCTCGGTGGGTTTCTCGCGCCGCCGGCGCTGCAATACCCGCTCGCCAAACAGGGCGGTTTCGGTAATCAGCGCCAGGTTTTGCTCCGGCAGCACCATGCCCTGTTCCATGGGGGCAATGGTAATGGCCAGGGTGGAGTCGGATTTTTCCAGAAACTCCTGCCAGCCGGTGACGGTGGCCAGTTTCAGTTTGTGGTCACCCAGGTTTTCGATCAGTGCTTCCCGCCGGCCGGAGGATTCGGCACAGATCAGTACCCGGCCGGGAAACTCCTTGATGAACCGTTTCAGTCGTCCGGCGGGGTCCGCCGCCCGTCCGTCCATGGCCACATCCGGCAGGGCTTCGGCGTGGCAGTTGGCGCTGCCGGCACCCTCAACCGGATCCGGGGCGCAGGTTACCCGGGGGTAGGGTTTAAGCTGGCCGAACACCTCGTCTTGCTGCAGGAACAGCTCCGAGGGCGGCAGGATAGGCCGCAAACGGTCATGGCGGCGGTCTTCGTGCCGGGCCCGGGTTTCGGCATCAAACGCCGCAACGGCATCGTTCAGGCCGTCGGCCGTGAACACCAGGGTAGAAGCCGGCAGGTAATCGAACAGGGTGGCGGTTTCGTCAAAAAACAGCGGCAGGTAGTACTCGATGCCCGGCGGGGTAATGCCGTTGCTGACATCCTGGTACACCGGAGCCTCTTTATCGGCATTCGGGAAATGCTCGAACCAGCGGTTGCGGAAGCCGGAGCGGGCATCCTTATGCCATGGGAATTCATGGGCCGGCAGCAGTTCGATCTGCTCGATGCGGTCGATAGAACGCTGGGTTTCCGGATCGAAGGTGCGCAGGGTTTCGATTTCATCATCGAACAGGTCAATCCGGTAGGGCAGGTTGGAGCCCATGGGATAGATGTCCAGGATCGCTCCACGTACCGCGTATTCACCATGCTCGTACACGTTTTCGGCGTGGTGATAGCCGGCGGCTTCCAGTTGCATGCGCCAGCTGTCGATATCCAGGTTCTGGCCGACTTTCAGCAGCAGGGTGTTGCCCTGCAGGTAGCTGGGGGGTGCCAGCCGGTGCATCAGGGTGCGGGCCGGGACCACCAATATGCCGTGCCGGGTAGATGGCAGGCGGTGCAGGGTGCGGATTCGTCGGGAGGTGATGTCCTGGTGTGGCGAGAATAAATCGTAGGGCAGGGTTTCCCAGTCTGGCAGTGACAGCAGTTCCAGCCCGTCTTCGGTGATGGCGGCGCCGTCTTCTTCCGGTGGCAGGTTCAGGAAGAACCGGATGGCCTGTTCCAGCCGAATGGCGTCATCGGTGCTTCGGGTGATTACCAGTGTCAGCCCTTTGTGGTCCCTCGCGCTTTCGCAGATGGCCAGGGCGTCGCTGCAACCGGCCAGCTGCCCCCACTTTCGGTGGTCTGACGGTTTTTCCGGCGCCACGGGCGCAATAAGGGCAGTGGCAGTAAAGGAGCGGGCGGAACCTTGGGGCATGGGCTGGCAAATCTCCTGGGTTGGCGCATCGGAAGCGAAAGCGGCCGCTATTCTAGCGTTCGGGGGTGACAGTGTCATGGCCGGGCGACGAAGGTCGGGCAGAAACCTATTTGCCGTAGGCACCGTTAAGTTGGATAATACGCGCCTCAAATTATTCCCTGTGCTAAACGAGGTCCCAACCGTGAGTCACGAGCAGATCAACCAGCACCTGTCCAACTGGACGCAAAGAGAGTCCACCGCGGAAGCCATGATTCCGCTGATCGGCCGCCTGTACCGCAAGAACAACGTTGTTACGTCTGTTTACGGCCGCGCGATCATCAACCAGTCTGTGATCGACATCATCCGTGCCCACCGCTTTGTTCGCCAGGTTGAGCACAGCGAGCTGTCTGTTCACGACACCCTGCCTATCCTGCAGGAAATGGACAAGCTGGAACTGGGCCGTGCCCACGTGGATATCGGCAAGCTGGCCGTTAAATTCAAGGAAGAAGGTGGCGACCTCGCCGAATTCCTGAAGCGCGAAATCGGCCCGGTGGTTGGCCAGTACGCCAGCCAGTCCGAAGCAGACTCCAAAAACGAAACCAAAGACGTTGTCCTTTACGGCTTTGGCCGTATCGGCCGTCTGCTGGCCCGCATCCTGATCGAGAAGGCCGGTGGCGGTAACAACCTGCGCCTGCGTGCCATCGTGGTTCGTCAGGGCGGCGCCGAAAACGACCTGGAAAAGCGTGCCAGCCTGCTGCGCCGTGATTCCGTGCATGGTCCGTTCGACGGCACCATCACCGTAGATGAAGAAAACTCCGCGCTGATCGTCAACGGTAACTTCATCAAGGTGATCTACTCCGATGGCCCGGACAAGGTGGACTACACCGACTACGACATCCACAACGCCATCGTGATCGACAACACCGGTAAGTGGCGCGACGAAGAAGGCCTGGGCCTGCACTTGAAATCCAAGGGTGTCAGCCGCGTCATCCTGACCGCGCCGGGCAAGGGCGACATCAAGAACATCGTTTACGGCATCAACAACGACTGGATCACCGACGAAGACAAGATCCTGTCTGCCGCCTCCTGTACCACCAACGCCATTACCCCGGTACTGAAGGCCATCAACGACGAATACGGCATTGAAGACGGCCACGTTGAAACCGTTCACTCCTACACCAACGACCAGAACCTGATCGATAACTACCACAAGGGTAGCCGTCGTGGTCGCAGTGCGGCCCTGAACATGGTTATCACCGAAACCGGTGCTGCCAAGGCTGTTGCCAAGGCCCTGCCGGAGCTGAAAGGCAAGCTGAGCGGTAACGCTATCCGCGTTCCGACTCCGAACGTGTCTATGGCGATCCTGAACCTGAACCTGAAGTCAGACGTTGAAGTGGATAAGGTTAACGACTACCTGCGCGACATGGCCCTGCACTCCGAGTTGCAGAAGCAGATCGACTTCGTGAACTCTCCGGAAGTGGTGTCTACCGACTTCGTAGGCTCCCGCCACGCCGGTGTTGTGGATGCCCAGGCCACCATTGCCAACGGCAAGCGCCTGATCCTGTACGTATGGTACGACAACGAGTTCGGTTACAGCGCCCAGGTTATCCGCTGCGTTAACCAGATGGCCGGTGTAACCTACCCGATCTTTCCGAAGCGCACCCGCGACTAAAGTCGTAGGCCGCTTCCTCGAGAAGTGATCGGACCGGCCCCGGTAGCGTAAGTTACCGGGGCTTTCCTGCTTTAAGGGACCGCTAAAACCATTTTGGTTTCCGGTGGAAATAGGTTTCCTTAATCTCTATAATTGGCGCGATTTTGGGTATGTCTGGCACCCCGTTTCTCAACCTTCCTGGGCCGCAGGGGGCCGGGCGTTAATAATCCACAGAAACAGTTTCTGATGATTGGACGAGGCTAATGATCAAGATCAAAAAAGGCCTGGATCTTCCCATCAGCGGCGCTCCCGAACAGACCATTACAGATGGCAAGCCGATTCGCCACGTGGCATTGATCGGTTTTGACTATCACGGCATGAAGCCGACCATGGCTGTGAAAGAGGGGGACCGTGTCAAGCGCGGTACGCTGCTGTTCACGGACAAGAAGACCGAGGGCGTTCGTTATACTTCACCAGCCGCAGGCGTGGTGAAAGAAATCAATCGCGGTGAGCGTCGTGTATTCCAGTCTGTTGTTATCGAAATCGATGGCAACGATGCGGAAACCTATGCCCGTTACAACGATTCGGACCTTGCCGGCCTGGAACGCCAGCAGGTGGTCGACAACCTGGTAGAGTCCGGCCTGTGGACAGCTTTCCGCACGCGGCCCTACAGCAAGGTTCCGGAAATCGATTCCGCACCGAATTCCATTTTCGTGTCTGTGATGGACACCAACCCCCTGGCGGCAGACCCCACCGTTATCATCGGCGAGAACAGCAAGGCTTTTGAAAAAGGCCTGACCATCATCTCCCGCCTGACCAACGGCAAGGTATTTGTAACCGGCAAGCCCGGCGCGAATGTTTCTGTGCCCAAGGCCGACAATATCGAAGTACACCAGTTTGACGGTGTGCACCCGGCCGGCAACGTAGGTACCCATATCCATCACCTGGATCCGGTATCTGCCAGCAAAACTGTCTGGTCCATCAACTACCAGGACGTTATCGACATCGCCAAGCTGTTCGAAACCGGTGAAGTGCCGGTAGAGCGCATTGTGGCGATTGCTGGCCCGAAAGCCTCCAAGCCCCGCCTGGTTCGTACCCGTCTGGGTGCCAGCCTGCAGGAGTTGCTGGACGGCGAAGTGGCGACTGACTGTCAGGTTCGTGCTATTTCCGGTTCTGTGTTTGGTGGCCGTCGCGGCGAAGGCCCCTGCGCCTACCTAGGCCGCTTTGCCAACCAGGTAAGCGTGCTGGAAGAGCAGAGCAAGCGTGAGTTCATGGGTTGGTTGTCTCCGGGCCCCAACAAGTTCTCGGTGCTGAATATCTATCTGTCCAAGCTTAACCCGGGCAAGCTGTTCAACTTTACCACCACCACCAATGGCAGTGAGCGAGCCATGGTGCCGGTAGGTGCGTATGAACAGGTTATGCCGCTGGATATCCTGCCAACCCAGCTGCTGCGCGCACTGATTGTGGGCGATACCGAAATGGCACAGAAACTGGGTGCCCTGGAGCTGGATGAAGAAGATCTGGCGCTGTGCACCTTCGTGTGCCCCGGCAAATATGAATACGGTCCGATTCTCCGCGAGAACCTGACCCGAATCGAGATCGAGGGCTAATACGATGGCAATCCGACAGTTTCTCGATGGAATCGAGCATCACTTTGAAAAAGGCGGCAAGTACGAGCGCTGGTACGCCCTGTACGAAGCCGTTGATACAATTTTCTACTCGCCTGCGAGCGTAACCAAGACCACCTCCCATGTGCGTGATGGCGTAGACCTCAAGCGCATCATGATCACTGTGTGGCTGTGTACCTTCCCGGCCATGTTCTTCGGTATGTGGAACATCGGTTTCCAGGCCAACAGCTTCCTGGCGGAAAACGCCGGCGCGCAGATTGCCGACGGCGGCCTGCGTGAAGCCTTCATTACCGCCCTGGCGGCAACCGGAGCCGGAGCCGGCCTTTGGGATAACTTCGTATATGGCCTGGCGTACTTTGTGCCCATCTACGCGGTTACCTTTATTGTGGGTGGCTTCTGGGAAGTCCTGTTCGCCACCGTGCGCAAGCACGAAGTGAACGAAGGCTTCTTTGTGACCTCCGTACTGTTCGCACTGATCTGCCCGCCCACCATCCCGCTGTGGCAGGTGGCCCTGGGTATCACCTTCGGTGTGGTGATCGGTAAGGAAGTGTTCGGCGGTACCGGCAAGAACTTCCTGAACCCGGCCCTGACCGGTCGTGCCTTCCTGTACTTCGCCTATCCGGCGCAGATTTCCGGCGACACCGTCTGGACTGCGGTTGACGGCTTCAGTGGCGCCACGGCGCTGAGCTGGGCCGCCAGTGGTGGTCTGGAAGCTCTGGAAGCTCAAATTGGCTGGATGAGCGCCTTCATGGGCACCATTCAGGGCTCTATGGGTGAGACCTCGACACTGGCCATTCTGATTGGTGGCCTGATCCTGTTGGGGATGAAGATTGCCTCCTATCGCATCGTCGGAGGTGTGTTGATCGGTATGATCGGCATGTCGCTGCTGCTAAACATCATAGGTTCCGAGACCAATCCGATGTTCGCGGTTCCGGCGCATTGGCATCTGGTCATGGGCGGGTTTGCCTTTGGCATGATGTTCATGGCGACGGATCCGGTGTCCGCCGCGATGACTGACACGGGTCGCTGGTGTTTCGGTATTCTGGTAGGCGTGATGACTGTGCTGATCCGCGTGATCAATCCGGCGTTCCCGGAAGGCATCATGCTTGCCATCCTGTTCGCAAACCTGTTCGCGCCATTGATGGACCATTACGTGGTTCAGGCCAACATCAAACGGAGGCTTGCTCGTGGCTAAAGCTAAAGAAACCGTCTCCCGCACGCTGATCGTTGCGCTGGTGCTGAGTATCGTGTTCTCTGTCGTGGTATCCACCGCGGCGGTCATGCTCAGACCTGCCCAGGTCAAGAATCAGCATCTTGATATGACAACGAACATTCTCTCTGCCGCAGGTATGCTGGATCAAGGCGATACTGCAGAGCAGATTTTGCAGAAATTCGAGAGTTTCGATGTTCGCCTGGTGGATTTGGATACTGGTAAATTTGTAAAGCCTTCCGCCGTTGGTGTTGCTGAGCCCATGAAATATGATATGTACAAGGCCGCCTCGGACCCTCAGTTGTCTACGGATATTCCTTCCTCGGAAGACAAGGCTGGCATCAAGCGCCGGCCGAATGTTGCCAGGGTGTATACGCTGAGCGAGAACGGAGAGCTAGTGCGTGTGGTACTGCCAATTCATGGTTATGGCCTCTGGTCTACATTGTATGGCTTCATTTCGCTGGAAGGTGATTTGAACACCATTGAAGGGCTTGGCTTTTACTCCCACGCCGAAACTCCGGGCCTCGGTGGGGAGGTAGACAATCCACGCTGGAAGTCGCAGTGGGTGGGGAAGAAAGTTTATGATGGTGATCGCACTGAACCGCAGATCAAACTGGTTAAAGGTGGCGTAAACGTTGATGCAAAAAAAAGGCAGCATAAAGTGGATGCTCTGTCCGGGGCAACGTTGACCAGTCGCGGCGTTGAGCAACTGGTTAACTACTGGATGGGCGACCGCGGATACGCGCCGTTCCTGCAAAAACTTCGTGAAGGGGAGGTCTGATCATGGCAGATGCATCAGCCAAACAGGTTCTCTTCGAACCGATCTTCAGCAATAACCCGATTGCCCTGCAGATCCTGGGCATCTGTTCAGCGCTGGCGGTTACCACCAGCATGAACGTTACACTTGTTATGTGCGCGGCGGTTATTGCCGTTACCGCATTTTCCAACCTGGCCGTGTCCCTGGTACGCACCCAGATTCCGGGCAGTATCCGGATCATCGTGCAGATGACCATTATCGCCTCCCTGGTAATCGTGGTTGACCAGGTGCTCAAGGCCTATGCCTACGAGATTTCCAAGCAGCTCTCAGTGTTCGTTGGTCTGATTATCACCAACTGCATCGTTATGGGCCGCGCGGAAGGCTTTGCCATGAAGAACGGCCCCTGGCTGAGCTTCCTGGACGGCGTTGGTAACGGTCTGGGCTACTCGGTACTCCTGATCTTCGTTGCCTTCTTCCGTGAATTGCTGGGCGCCGGCTCACTGTTCGGTGTCTCCCTGATGCCGGTGGTGAACGAAGGTGGCTGGTACATTCCTAACGGCTTGTTGCTGCTGCCGCCGAGTGCGTTCTTTATTATCGGCCTGGCGATCTGGGGTCTGCGGACCTGGAAGCCGGAGCAGGTTGAAGAGCCGGACTATAAAATGTCTCGCCATGTCGCCAAGGAGGCCTTCTGATGGAGCATTATATCAGCTTGATTCTGAAGGCTGTTTTTGTTGAAAACATGGCGCTGGCCTTCTTCCTGGGGATGTGTACCTTCCTGGCCATCTCCAAGAAGATCGAGGCCGCAACCGGTCTTGGCATTGCCGTGGTGGTCGTGCTGACGGTCACCGTTCCGGTGAACAACCTTCTGTACAACAGCGTTCTGCGCGAAGGCGCCCTGGATTGGGCTGGCCTGCCGAACGTAGACCTGAGCTTTCTCGGATTGCTGACGTATATCGGGGTAATCGCGGCGATTGTTCAGATCATGGAAATGGTACTGGACAAGTATATCCCGGCGCTCTATGCCGCTCTGGGTGTGTTCCTGCCACTGATTACAGTGAACTGCGCCATTCTGGGTGCCTCGCTGTTCATGGTTGAGCGTGACTACACCTTTGGCGAGAGTGTGGTGTACGGCTTTGGCGCCGGTGTTGGCTGGGCCCTGGCCATCATCGCCCTGGCAGGTATCCGTGAAAAGCTCAAGTACAGCGATGTCCCGAACGGACTGCGTGGCCTTGGCATCACCTTCATTACTGTGGGTCTGATGTCTCTGGGTTTCATGTCGTTCTCCGGCATCTCCCTGTAATTCACCCGGTGATTCGGTTTAACGAAAAGGCGAGACCATGAATACAGAAATTATTCTCGGCGTGGTCATGTTCACCGTTATCGTTCTGGCCCTGGTCGCAGTGATTCTTGCGGCCCGGTCCAGGCTGGTAAGCACCGGTGATGTGACCATTGAGATCAACGACGATCCCGAACACACGCTGAAGACCGAAGCCGGCGGCAAGCTGCTCGGTACTCTGGCTAACAGTGGTATTTTTCTGTCCTCTGCTTGTGGTGGCGGCGGTACCTGCGCCCAGTGCAAGTGCAAGGTTCTGGAGGGCGGCGGTGCCATGCTGCCGACGGAAAAGACCCACTTCACCAATCGTGAAGAGAAAGAGGGCTGGCGCCTGTCCTGCCAGGTTCCTGTAAAACAGGACATGAAGGTGGAAGTGCCGGAAGAGTTCTTTGGCGTCAAGAAGTGGGAATGCGAGGTTGTCTCCAACCACAACGTCGCCACCTTCATCAAAGAGCTGGTGCTCAAGCTGCCGGAAGGCGAGGAAGTTGACTTCCGCGCAGGCGGTTATGTACAGCTGGAGTGCCCTCCGTACGAAATCAACTTCAAGGATTTCAACATCGAGGAAGAGTTCCACGAAGACTGGGACAAGCACGACATCTGGCGCTACAAGGGCGTGAACAAGGAAGAGACCATCCGGGCCTATTCCATGGCGAACTACCCGGAAGAGAAAGGTCTTCTCAAGTTCAACATCCGTATCGCTACGCCGCCTCCTGGCACTGATCATCCGCCGGGCATCATGTCTACCTTCGTGTTCAACCTGAAGCCGGGTGACAAGGTAACCGTAATGGGACCGTTTGGTGAGTTCTTCGCCAAGGATACCGATGCGGAGATGGTGTTCATCGGTGGTGGTGCGGGTATGGCGCCGATGCGCTCCCACATCTTCGACCAACTGAAGCGCCTGAACTCCAAGCGCAAGATCAGCTTCTGGTACGGTGCCCGTAGTGTGCGCGAAATGTTCTACGTAGAAGATTTCGACATGCTGGCCCGCGAGAACGAGAACTTCGAGTGGCACGTGGCGTTGTCTGACGCGCTGCCGAGCGATAACTGGGAAGGCCCGACCGGCTTTATCCATAACGTGTTGTACGAAAACTATCTGAAGGACCACCCGGCTCCGGAAGACTGTGAGTTCTACATGTGCGGGCCCCCAATCATGAACGCGTCTGTCATCAAGATGTTGAAAGACCTTGGTGTAGAAGACGAAAACATCATGCTGGATGATTTCGGGGGTTAATTCACTCAAATGACATCCGGCAAGATGAAGCCCGCCAGGGTGGTTATAATCAGCGTTTTCTGGGCGCTGGTTATGGCTGCCCTGGCGGGTTGCTCGTTTCAGGACGAGGAAAAAATCTGGGAGATCTCCGGCGGCATTTTTGGCACCACCTATCATATCAACGTGGTATTGCCCGAAGACGAAGCCCGGTTGCAGACCCTGGCTGATGGCATTGAAACCGCACTGAACGATGTAGACGCCAGTATGTCTACCTGGAAGACGGACTCTGAACTGTCTGTCCTGAACCGGAAACAGGACCAGTCCGGGTGGACGCCCTTGTCTCCGGCACTGTTCGAGGTGATCCAGCGGGCGCAGGAAATCTCTGCCCTGACCGATGGCGCGTTCGACATCACCATCGGCCCCGTTGTGAACCTGTGGGGCTTCGGGCCGGAAGCACGGCTGGAAAAGGCGCCTTCAGAGCAAGAACTGGCAGTACGGATGGCGGCCACCGGCTGGGAAAAGCTGGAGCTGGATGAGCAGCGCCAGGCAATCCGCAGCCAGCAGCCCCAGTACATTGACCTGTCCGGCATTGCCAAGGGCTATGGTGTGGATGTGGTGGGCCGTTACCTCGACAGCGAAGGGGTACAGGCTTACCTGGTGGAGATCGGTGGCGAGGTCCGTACCCTTGGCCGCAAGCCTGGTGGCGACGCCTGGCGGTTAGCCGTAGAAGAGCCCACAGAGGATGCCCGGCAGGTAAACAAGGTTGTCGCGCTCAGCGGGCAGGCCATGGCAACCTCCGGCGACTATCGTAACTATTACGAATCACAAGGGCTGCGCTATTCCCATACAATTGACCCTGATACCGGTAAACCGATAAGTCACAAACTGGCATCGGTAACCGTACTGGCGGATGATTGCATGACAGCCGACGCACTGGCGACTGCATTCAACGTGATGGGTTATGAGCGCGCTGCGAGCCTGGCAACCCGGGAAAACATTCCCGCATACTTTATCGTAAGGGGAGACAACGGTTTTGAAACCCATCAGACACCGGCATTCTCGTCTTACGTTGTCCAGTAAAAGGGGGCAGTAATGGGTACCTTTCTTTTAGTTCTGTTTATTGTGGTACTGCTGGTTGCCGGCATGTCGATCGGCGTTATTTTCGGTCGCAAGCCGATCAGCGGAACCTGTGGTGGTATTGGTGCCCTGGGTATCAGTGCTTCCTGCGATATTTGCGGTGGTAACACCCAGAAGTGTGAAGAGAGCCGGAATGGCTCCGACGAGCCGGCAAAGATGGAAGACCTGGCCTACGACGCCACCAAAGCCGACAAGTAACCGCAACGGGTCACCTACAATCACTATAACGACAGCTACGCACTCAAGACGTAGATAAGGAGTCACTGCGCACATGGCAGAGCATCATTACGACGTAGTCGTGATCGGCGCCGGCCCTTCCGGAGAAGGGGCGGCAATGAACGCGGCCAAGCACAACAAGCGCGTCGCCATCATTGAAGACAAGCCCACCGTTGGCGGTAACTGCACCCACTGGGGCACCATCCCGTCGAAGGCGCTGCGGCACTCGGTCAAGCAGATCATCACCTTCAACACCAACCAGATGTTCCGGGACATCGGCGAGCCGCGCTGGTTCTCCTTCCCCCGTGTGCTGCAGAACGCCCAGAAGGTCATTGGCAAGCAGGTTAAGCTGCGCACCCAGTTCTACTCCCGTAACCGGGTAGACCTGATCAACGGCCGTGCGTCGTTTGTTGACACGCACCGGCTGGAAATCCGTGGCAACAAATCGGTGGAAACCATCCACTTCAAACAGGCGATCATTGCCACTGGCTCCCGCCCGTACCTGCCGCCCGATGTGGACTTCCGCCATCACCGGATCTACAACTCGGATTCCATCCTGAACCTGTCCCACACCCCGCGTACCCTGATTATCTACGGTGCCGGCGTTATCGGTTCAGAATACGCGTCCATCTTTGCCGGGCTGGGTGTGAAGGTAGACCTGATCAACCCGGGTGACCGCCTGCTGTCGTTCCTGGATGACGAAATCTCTGATGCGCTGAGCTACCATCTGCGTAACAACGGCGTGCTGGTTCGTCATAACGAGCAGTATGAATCCGTGAAGGGCGACGACCACGGCGTGGTACTGTCGCTGCAATCCGGCAAGAAAATCCGTGCCGATGCCTTCCTGTGGTGTAACGGCCGTAGTGGTAACACCGAGAACCTGGGCCTGGAAAATGTCGGCCTGGTGCCGAATGGCCGCGGCCAGCTGGCAGTGGATGACCACTACCGCACCGAGGTAGAGCATATCTACGCCGCCGGTGATGTAATCGGTTGGCCAAGCCTGGCCAGTGCTGCCTATGACCAAGGCCGTGCGGCCTCTTCCGATATTACCCAGGACGAGTATTTCCGCTTTGTGAACGATGTGCCCACCGGCATCTACACCATTCCGGAAATCAGTTCAGTGGGTAAAACCGAGCGGGAGCTGACCGAAGCCAGAGTGCCTTACGACGTGGGCCAGGCCTTCTTCAAAGACCTCGCCCGGGCGCAGATTACCGGTGAAGCGGTCGGTATGCTGAAGATTCTGTTCCACCGTGAAACCCGTGAAATCCTGGGCATTCACTGCTTTGGTGACCAGGCCGCCGAGATCGTACACATCGGCCAGGCCATCATGAACCAGGAAGGGGAAGCCAATTCCCTGAACTACTTCATCAATACCACGTTCAACTACCCGACCATGGCGGAAGCCTACCGGGTAGCTGCACTGAACGGCCTGAACAGAATCTTCTGAGCAGGCCGTGGTGCCCGGGCCTGCCTCAGGCAGGTTCCGGGCTGCTTTCCCTGGCCGGAAGGCTCAGTACCGCCTTGGTCCGGTTATCGAAGAACATTTTGGTACTGGTGGGATAGTCAGAAATAATGCTGTCCACGCCCATTTCTTCCAGCTTCAGCATGTCGTGAATACGGTTTACCGTCCAGGTAGACACGTGCATGTTGCGCTTGTGGGCGGTGTCGACCATCTCCTTGTTCAGGATTTTCCAGTTAACGCAGAAATACTCGCAACCCAGCCGGGTGGCCAGGTTCAGGGGCTTGGGAAACTTGCGCTCCGCCACCAGGCCGATGCGGATATTGCGGTTTCTCCGGCGGATTTCCCGCAAGAACCACGGGTCTGTAGAGGTGACCGCGCAGGTCTGGTACAGGTTACGGCGCTGGATAACCTCGGTTAGCCGGTTGCACAGAATATTCAGGCGCGAACGGCTGTCTTTCTTTACCTCCAGCTGCACGTGTTCCAGGTCGTCAAACTGGTCCAGCAGGGTTTCCAGTGCCGGAATCCCGGTTTTGCGGGGCCAGGCGCTGGTGTTGCGCCTGGCGTCCATGTTTTCCAGCTCGGCTGCCGTGTAGTTACCCACGTTGCCTTTCTGGCCGGTGGTGCGGTCTACCGTCAGGTCGTGCACCAACACGGGAATGCCGTCTTTCGACAGCACAAGGTCCAGCTCGAAATGCCGGATGCCCTGCCGGTATGCATGCACAAAGCCGGGCAGGGTATTTTCGGGGGCCTCACCCTTGGCCCCCCGGTGACCATAAACGATCATTCTGCAGTGTTGTCCTTAAGACGTTGATAAATAGCCTGGCGCTTCTTCCAGGTGTCGTGGCACAGGCGGATATCTTCCAGGTACGCCGGCAGCTCGTTCATCAGCAGAGCCTGGGGGCCGTCGACCAGGGCTTTTTCCGGTTTCGGGTGGAAGTCCACCAGGACCATGTTGGCACCGGCAATCACCCCCTGAGCGGTGGCGTGCATCACATCCAGGATGCCGTCCGGTGCTTTTTCACGACTGCCCACAGAGTGGGACGGGTCGACACACACCGGCATACGGGTCAGGCGTTTTACTGCCGGCACGTGGGCGAAGTCCACCATGTTGCGGTGCGGCTGGCCGGCCTCGGTTTTCATGCCGCGCAGGCAGAAAATCACATTGGCGTTGCCTTCGCTGGCCAGGTATTCCGCCGCGTTCAGGGATTCGTTCAGGGTAATACCGAAGCCGCGCTTCAGCAGCACCGGGTAGGTGGTCTGGCGACCAATGGCTTTCAGCAGCTCGAAGTTCTGGGTATTGCGGGTGCCCACCTGCAGCATCACGCCGGTAGGACGGCCCAGCTTCTCCAGGCAGGTATCGATTTCTTCGATGTGGCTCTCGTGGGTGATCTCCATGGCGACCACCTTGATGCCATGCTTGCCCGCCTTCTCGAACACCCAGGGCAGGCAGCCCTTACCGTGGCCCTGGAACGAATAGGGGTTGGTGCGGGGCTTGTAGGCGCCCATGCGGGTGCAAACTTCGCCGGCGTCTTCCAGCGCCTGCATCATCTGCTCAACGTGCTCGGGTACATCCACCGCGCACAGGCCGGCAAAGATATTCAGGTTGTTCTGGCTGAACTCCACGCCGTTGTAGGTGAAACCGCTCTGGCGATTGTCGTCTTTGTGGCGGCCCAGAATCCGGTAGTCATCGGAAATGCGAATGGCCCGCTCAACCGCCGGCAGGGCTTCTATTTCTTCCTTGTCCAGGGTCTTGGTATCGCCCAACAGGTAAACCTCGGTCAGCCGCTGGCTGGCGCCCTGGATTTCGTGAACGCGAATGCTCACGCCGGGCAGGTTTTCCAGGTAATGCATGGTCTGGCGATAGGCATCGCTGTCCAGCGCCGTATTGGGGTGAAGAATGGCTAGCATGGAACGTCCTCGTCCTTAAAATTACGCGGCCCGGGAGGCCAGCTGGCGCACCCGGTTCTCAAGCTCAATCTGGTCGGCCGCAAAGCGGCGGATGCCGTCGGCCAGTTTCTCGGTGGCCATGGCGTCTTCATTGGATTCCCAGCGGAACAGCTTTTCGTCTACCCAGCCCATTTTCTCGGAGACTGATGCGGAATCCGGGCTCAGCTTGCGGCTGAGTTCGCCCTGGTCTTCTTTCAGTTCCTGCAGCAGGGCAGGGCTGATGGTCAGCCGGTCGCAGCCGGCCAGCATTTCAATCTCGCCGGTATTGCGGAAGCTGGCGCCCATCACCACGGTGTTGAAACCATGGGCCTTGTAGTAATTATAGATGCGGGTGACCGACTGCACGCCGGGGTCTTCCGCCGCCGGGTAGCTGTCGCGGCCGGAACTGGCCAGGTGCCAGTCCAGGATGCGGCCCACAAATGGTGAAATCAGGTGCGCGCCGGCCTGGGCACAGGCAACCGCCTGCACAAACGAGAACAGCAAAGTCAGGTTGCAGCGAATGCCTTCCTTTTCCAGCTGCTCGGCCGCGCGGATGCCTTCCCAGGTGGAGGCAATCTTGATCAGCACCCGGCTGGTGTCTACGCCTTGCTGGTCGTACAGCTCAATCAGGCCACGGGCCTTCTGCAGAGTAGCGGCAGTGTCGAATGACAGGCGGGCGTCTACCTCGGTGGATACCACGCCGGGAATCAGGTTCAGGATTTCCTTGCCGGCCAGCACTGCGAGCATATCGGTAGCCACCGAGAGCTGGTCTGCCGAAGAGCCGCCGTGTTTCGCGGCAATGGCCACGGCTTTATCCAGCATGGGGCGATAGGCGTCAGACGCTGCGGCCTTCAGCAGCAGGGAAGGGTTGGTGGTGGCATCTTCCGGCCGCCATTGGGCAATGGCGTCGATATCGCCGGTGTCGGCTACCACGGTGGTCATGTTTTTCAGTTGGTCTAGCTTGCTGGTCATTCGTCCTGTCGTCCCGGTTGTTCGGTTTTGGTGCAGCATCCAGCTCCCGAATGCTTTGCTAACCCTTACAATAACGGCAGGTTACAACAGGAACAAGACAACAAATGGTATGCCTGTTATCAGCTTTCCGCTATCGGTTGCGGCTCGCGTACCTTGGCCAGGGCCTGTTCGATCACTTCCAGCCCGGAACCAGGCTTGTTGGCGTTCTCGCTCAGGTGCCGGCGAAACTGCCGCCCGCCCGGCTGGCCCAGGAACAGGCCCATAATGTGGCGGGTAATGTGGGTAAGGTACACGCCCCGGTCCAGCTCCTTCTGAATAAACGGAAACATCGCCCGCAGCGCCTCGTGGCGGCTGGTAACGGCCGGTGGCTCGCCAAATAGTTCAGAATCCACCCCGGCCAGCAACCAGGGATTGTGGTAGGCCTCTCGCCCCAGCATCACGCCGTCGGTATGGGCCAGGTGCTCGTGGCATTCCTCGAAGGTCTTGATGCCGCCATTGATGATGATTTCCAGGTGCGGGTAGGCCTGCTTCAGGCGGTACACCCAGTCGTACTTCAGTGGCGGAATATCGCGGTTTTCCTTCGGGCTCAGGCCCTCAAGAATGGCAATGCGGGCATGCACAATGAAGGTCTTGCAGCCGGCGGCGGCCACCGTCTCGATAAACTCGCACAGCTCGTCCCAGGACTCCCGGCCATTGATGCCAATGCGGTGCTTCACCGTAACCGGCAAATCCGTGGCCTCGATCATCGCCGCCACGCCTTCCGCCACTTTATCCGGGTGGCCCATCAGGCAGGCGCCAATCATGTTGTTCTGCACCCGGTCGCTCGGGCAGCCCACGTTCAGGTTCACCTCATCAAACCCGAATTCCTGCGCCAGCTTCGCACACTGCGCCAGCTCCCCGGCATCACTCCCGCCCAGCTGCAACGCCAGCGGAAACTCCGATGGATCATGCCGCAAAAACCGCGCCGTATCGCCATGAATCAACGCCCCGGTCGTCACCATCTCGGTATACAACAAAGCCCTGCGGCTAAGAATACGCGCCAGGTACCGAAAATGCGGCGTAGTCCAATCCATCATCGGCGCAACCGAAAACCGGCGAGACAAAACGGGGGCGGGCTGTTGAGAGGTCATGAACATCCGGAGAACAAAGCAAATGAAGGCGCCAATTCTACCACGTTCCCCCCATTCGGAGTCGATTAGGGGACTAGGGGTCTGTCCCTACGTTTGCCTGACCAGGGGTCTGTCCCTACGTGGACTGACCCCTCTAGGCACCAGGTTTAAGTACTGGGGGCTGCCCCCGAGGATTGACTAGGGGTCTGTCCCTACGTGGACTGACCCCTCCAGGCTCCAAGTTCAGCCAGGCACCGTGCCTTGGGAAGCTGACCCCGTCGCCGTTCTGTTGGCGACGGTCGCCTGATAGCTTAGTGAGATGCAAGCTCGCTGTAGAACGCAGGGTTTTCCTGAATCGTTGCGAGCACTTTCGCTGCCAGGCCGGTTGGGTTCCTGCGTTTGCTTTCCCAGCTTTTAATCGTATCTACGCTTGTCCCCATCGCCGTGGCAAATTCTGCTTGCGAGACATTTAATTGGGCGCGGATAGCTTTGACATCCGATACTTCATGGCGAGTGATCCGGCCGGCTTTAATCTTACCTTTCTTGATGTCGACAGCCTCTTCCATTGAGGCCTGGAGTTCATCAAATACGCTCATTGGGCTCATCTCCCTTAAGCTGCTGGGCCAATATTTTCAACTTGGTTTTCTCTGCTGAAGTCAGGCTATCTTTTTCGCTTTTCGGATACGCCAGAATCAAATAAATGACCTCTCGCGTCGCCAGAAAATAGATCACCCGTGCTCCACCGCTTTTACCTCGATTCTGAAGAGGCATTCTTACTTTTCTGAGCCCTCCTGTACCTTGAATAAGGGCGCCTCTTTCAGGGGCCGCTATCAAGAGGCGCTGAAGTTCTCTTAATTCGTCGTCCGTTGCTATCTCTTTGATCTGGCGCGTAAATATAGGAGTTTCAATAAACTCGATGGCCTTGTGCACGGTTAGCAAATCCTTTTGCTGAACTAGTTTTGTGTACATAGTACACCATCCGAATGAATGGAGTCAAACCCCAGCAACCTTAGACCCCTCCGTAGCCGGCGCCACCCCACCACCAGCCCAAACCGGATAAGGAATCCCCGCCAGGCGGTTCATCACAAAGGCATGGGCCAGCAGCAGGGCTACGCCGGCCATCAGAATAGGCAACTGGGCCGGGTTCGGCATCAGGCCCAGGGAGACGATCAGGGCGGTGGCGCCGGCGGGAGGATGGGCTACGCGGAATACCACCATCAGGCAGCTGGTGAGGCCCAGAGACAGCGCTGCAGCGCCTACCCTGGCCAGGTCAACGCCGGTTGCAAAGGCGGAAGGCTGGCCCTGCAGGCCGAAAATGTACAGGCACAGCAACCCCATCAACGCGCCAATCAGGTGCCCGCACAGGGTATTCCGGGGCGACGCCGGCTGGGCCATCGGTACGTAGAACAGGATAAACGCCGTAGCGCCCAGCGATGGAAAGATAAACGCCTCCTGCGTAACCAGCGCCACAAACGACACCAACGCAATGCTGAAGCTACCATTCACCAGGTTGAACACCGCCATCACCGTGGTGCGGCTGTAACGGCTGGCTAACCGCTCCAGGTGCAGTGCATGAATCAGCCCTTTGGCCAGCTGCCAGCGAAGTTGTTCGTTGCGACGTCCCATAACGCGGTAAAGTGCCTCCACACGGTGCCATAAAAAGGGCGCGATACTAGGCACTGACGGATATCAAGGCAAACAAGGATTTTCGATAATGGTTAAGGGCCCGCTCAATAACCGCTCAAGCCTGGACTTGGTGCCTGGAGGGGTCAGTCCACGTAGGGACAGACCCCTAGTCAGTGAAGTGACCCCCGAAAGTTGGACACCGACTTTTGGGGAGTCACATGACAAGAACACATAGTGAAGCATTCAAATTAAAGATGGTGAAGCTTTACCTCGACGGCGGGGCCAGCTTCAACCGCATCTCCAGAGAATTCAATG
>NZ_JADARC010000096.1:0-781 GCF_016464245.1 Marinobacter sp. bablab_jr003 | reverse complement strand
GTGTCGCGCAAAAATAATTTCCTGCCGAAGAGCGCCAATCATTTTCATGGCAAACGCTTCGTAGGACACCACCAGATTCATACCTCCCTTATTACCCAGAGCGGCGCTGACAACGGCCTCCTCATTCAGGGCTGTGATTACCGAGCCGTGAAGGGATTCCGCAAGGCCGGGCTCGGGCGTCAGGGTGCGATGCTTCAGAAGGTCAAGCGACTGGTTCATCTGATTACTACGCAATTCATCCGGGTTCCCCAGGCGAATACGAAGCGCCGGGTTGGCCTTTACAAGGGCAACAAACTGCCGATCAATCGCAACCATGGGCGACTCTGATACCGCCGTTTGCAACCAGACCGGTTCGGGTACAGTTTGCAGCTTGACGTCACGACAACTCAGCGGATGATCCTTTTCCGCAGGCCGATCGTCTGCCCGGTGAGTTGCCAGCACGTCGCGGGCGCCGTGAATCTCGATCTCGGGCACAAACAAACGGGCAATGGATTCGTTAAAGTGCCTGCGCGAGACCTCATCAAATCTCGGTATTGCCGGAAGCGGGGTACCATGCGCCGCGTTTGAACCAGCACCATAGAAACCATAGCCTTTGACCGTCTCGGCAATCAGATAGGGGAGCTTTACAGGGTACCTCATGTGGCCGGCGCTGACCTGTTCGCTGCACGCCTGAAGCCTCGATTCGGCCTCGAAGATGCCCCAGATAAAGGCCGCAGGATCGCGGCCATCAATGAGTATGGGGTAAAAGCCATTGAGTTCCAGGTGTTGCCGGAACCAGTCC
>NZ_JADARC010000095.1:0-73336 GCF_016464245.1 Marinobacter sp. bablab_jr003 | reverse complement strand
TCAGCGGCTGATGCAACAGCTGGGGCTGAAATCCAGAGTTCGGGTGAAGCGATACCGCTCCTACCGAGGCCCCGTGGGCAAGAAAGCACCGAATCTACTGGCCCGGGACTTCCGGGCCACCAAGCCCAACACGAAGTGGGCAACGGACGTTACTGAGTTCAAGGTGCAAGGACGCAAGCTGTACCTGTCGCCGGTGATGGACCTGTTCAACGGTGAAATCCTGGCCTATGAACTCCGTGACCGGCCGGTGCTTCCCATGGTCACGGAGATGCTGAAAAAGGCCTTGAGGCGACTCAAGCAAGGAACCAGTCCAGTGGTACACTCGGATCAAGGCTGGCATTACCAGCATCCGGAGTATTGCCGGATGCTCGAAGAGAAGGGGCTAACTCAAAGCATGTCCCGCAAGGGCAATTGCCTGGACAACGCGGCTATGGAGAGCTTCTTCGGCACATTGAAATCCGAGTTCTATTACTTGAACCGGTTCGATAGCGTTGAGCAATTACGACACGGAATTGAGCAGTACATTGACTACTATAACCACCACCGGATCCGGCTGACACTCAATGGCCTGACTCCGGTGGAGTACAGAGAGCAGGCTGCCGCTGCAGCCTGATTAAACTGTCCAAGTTTTAGGGGTCACTTCATATGCCATTACGGCGGGTGACCACAGGCCGGCCGAACATCACCAGCTCGTCGTGGGCCCAGGGGATTTCCTCCAGCAAACGCCGGAAGAAATCATCTGTCTGCCCGTGCCCCATCACTACCCCGTAATAGCGGACATCGCCATCGTAGGGCAGAAGGTTTCCTGGCGGGGTGAATTGGTCAAAGAGGTCCATAATGCCCTCGTTAATTAACAAGTGCCTGTCCACGGGATCTTGCAGTATATTAGCCGCCCAATTTATAAGGAATCACGGCCATGCTGAGTGTAAACGAGTACTTCGACGGCAAAGTAAAATCCATCGCCTTCCAGGGCGAGACACTACCTGCCACCGTGGGCGTCATCAGCCCGGGTGAGTATGAGTTCGGTACCAGCCAAAAGGAAGTGATGACGGTTGTCAGTGGCGCGCTGACGGTTCAGCTGCCGGGCAGTGAGAGCTGGGTTCGATACGATGCCCGAAAGGCTTTTGAGGTGGCCGCGAATACCAGTTTTAAGGTGAAGGCTGAGGTGGATACGGCTTACTTCTGCACTTACGAATAAGGTCGCCGGGGGTCTGACCCGGTTATTTGGCAGGCTAGTGCCTGTCCGCGCCCCCAAAGCCGGAGTGTAAAAGCTCGCAATTGTTGACCCCCAGTAAACTCAAAAGTAAACTCGCCTGATGTACAAACTAACCTACAAAAAGTCAGCCCTGAAAGCCCTGCAAAAAATGCCTAAAACAAAGGCGTTAAAAATGCATCAGGAACTTACAAATATGGCTCAAGCCCCATATACCTATGAAGGCGACTGGAAACCAATGAAAGGCCAGCCCTTCTGGAGGCTGAGGCAAGGGAGTTATCGGGCAATATGCCGTATTGATAACGGTGAATTGGTGGTACTGGTGCTGAAGATAGGCACAAGAGGAGACGTTTACAAATGAGTGCTCAAATTATTGAACGAGAAGGCAAACCAGAATATGCCGTGGTGCCCTACAACGAGTATCTCGAGCTGCTGGCACTTGCTGAAGATGCGCAGGATGCTGCAGACGGCAGTGCTGCAATGAAGGAGCTGGCCATCGGCGAGGATGAAACCGTTCCGGGAGACATTGCCGAACGCCTGATAACCGGGAAAGAACACCCGGTGAAGATCTGGCGAGAATACCGCGGGCTGACCCAAGAAACCCTTGGCAAGGCGGCCGGAGTTGGCAAGTCATACATCAGCCAGATTGAGAACACTGGCAAAACTGCGTCCACCAAAGTTCTGAAAGCCCTGGCCGAGGCGCTTGATGTTGGGATGGACGATTTAGCTTAGTTGACTTAGCACTAAGCTAGTGCCTGTCCATGATCTTTATCTCTTGCCATGACTGTGCGATGCAATCCTTTTCTCCGCATCCATCGATAAAACGTTTTCGTTCTGAAGATCCTTATCATACGCGAACCATACCACTGAGTGGAACACCGGAACCAATAACATTTATGAGCCAGTTATATCCTGCAACAAGATGCTGTACATATATACAGCTTCAAATTATTGATGCATGATATGAGCATGTCAACAGTCACGGAAGACAAGGACTTCACCATGCCCAAAGCCAGAGCAGAACTGGTCAGCGTTTCAGACACCCCGTTCTACCACGTGATCTCACGCTGCGTGCGCCGCACATTCCTGTGCGGGCAGGACCGCGCCACCGGGCGCTGTTATGAGCACCGGCGGGGCTGGATTGAAGAGCAAATCCGGCTTCTGGCATCTGTGTTCGCGGTAGATGTTGCCGCTTATGCGGTGATGTCGAATCACTACCACCTGGTGGTGAAGCTCAGCCCGGATGAGGTGGAACCCTGGAGTATGGATGAGGTGCTGGCGCGCTGGTGCAGCCTTTATAAAGGGCCACCACTGGTGCAGCGTTATCATCGGGGTGACGAGCTGTGTGCGGCAGAGCTCAGGCGAGTTGAGGCGTACGCAGAAACGTTCCGGCAGCGGTTGGCGGATTTGAGCTGGTTTATGAAATGCCTGAATGAACCAATTGCGAGGCAAGCCAACCGGGAAGATGAGTGCACCGGCCATTTCTGGGAAAGTCGCTTTAAATCCCAAGCCTTGGATACCGAAGAAGCCCTCCTTTCCTGTATGGCCTATGTAGACCTGAACCCCATACGAGCGGCCATGGCAGAGACTCCAGAAACCTCTGAACACACCAGCATCATGGAACGCATTCATCCTAGCTTCAATCTGGCGGAAGCCATTGCACGACAGACGGAACAGCAGGCACTGAATGATTTTGCGGTACCGTTAAAACCGCTACTGGGTTTTGAGGGAGTCATTCGGAATGGCTTTCAGCGCGGAATACTGTTCAGCTTTGAAGATTACCTGGAACTGGTGGATTGCACCGGGCGGATCAGCCGGAGTGACAAACGGGGCGCTATTGACGAAAGCGCGCTGCCGATTCTGGAACGGCTGAATCTGGACCCGGAACGGTGGTGCCGCCGGGCGACTGCCTTTGAAGATAGCTATCAGGATTACCGAAATCCTGGACGGCGACGACAAGCGGCTTAGGCTCCCTCCCCTTCTTTCTCAAATCAGACTATCGGCGCGCCCGCCGAGGACGTCGCTCGCCTGAAATCGGCAGATTTCCACAATTCACGGTGGAATGCCGCCGCCGTTTTGTCATAACCCCGAGATAGACGCAGTAGACAAACGGCCAGAAACAACAAAGGCCCGGGGTCGAAACCGCCGGGCCTTTGGGGATCTGGTCAGGCTAGTGCCTGTCCATGATCAGTTGAGACCGCAGTGAAACCGAAAGCTAGAAACGACAAAGGCCCGGGGTCGAAACCGCCGGGCCTTTGGGGATCTGGTCAGGCTAGTGCCTGTCCATGATCAGGGCTTGAGACGGGACACTGGTGCCTGCCCAAGGTCAGGTCCAAGGTCAGGCTAAGCCCTAAAACCCATTTCCAGAAAGTGCCGCAATAAATTTTTCCATTGCGACACCATTCGCGGCATTATTAGTATCCGAATTCCCCAGCCAAACAAAAATTTCTTTTCGACTATTTATTACTACGACGCCTGAATATCCAGGCATATATCCCTCTTTTATATTGTAAACTTGACCATCGATACATCTATAAACATAAAACGCCCGTCCATAACAGCTTCGAAGTCGACTATCATCACACTCAACTGCCTTCTCGGAAAAAAAGCCGTCCAAATCCATTTCCAAGAGGTCTCTGACAAGCAGAGCGTAATCATATGCGCTCCCGACCAAGCCTGCTGATGAGGAAATAGCATAGTAGTCAAAACTTGGCGGATTTAAATTTCCGTAGAAATCATTGTATCGGAAATCAGCTTGTACCGTGCCCTTATGATTCCAGGCATTCGCGAACTCTATGCCTCTACCCTCTAAATTCAGGATACGATCAATTGATTTCCTATAATCTGAGGACATCTGATTTGCTAAAACCTCTCCTAACAAACAATACCCAAGATTCGAATACTTCGTGTCCTTCGAGCCGTGACCATTAAACCTGTAGTTGTCCGGATTTACAACAGCATATGGGCACCAAGAAGCTTTATTTAAATTGAAAATGTTTCCCACAATCCACGAACGGTGCTTCATTAGATCATCAACCGTTATATAAGGAAGCTTATAATCACTACTTGCCTTCTCTTCAACATTAAGGTAACCATAAACATTATCATCGTAGGAAATTTTAGATTCTTTATTGAGTATCATTAGGGCGGCAGCTGTAATTGGCTTAGTCAAACTCCCATAATAAAACTTAGAATCTTTATCTACTTTCTTAAACAGCGAGCCGTCCTCCCAGCCAGACTCACAATTGTCAACATTACCGTCAATATCGATAAATACAACTTGCGTAGATAATGAGCGCAACCCCCAAATCCCATGTTCTACAATAGATCCTAACCAGTCTGGCGCCCCAGGACTACAATCAATGGTAACTTCTGAGACGTATGCTTGAAGTGGATATATCGCACGCAATACAGCATTTCGGTCAGTGATCCAATAATGGGTCACCAAAAGAAATGGAAAGATAATAATCAAAAAAAGGCCTGCAAGCGAACGCGCGCGTTTCAAACCGAACACTCCAATTTTGCATTAAGTGCATTTAACCCTAAGAACTAATACCCAACACCGCAGTCTAGTCTACCTTGCACCCAGAACCTCGGCGAAAACACTTCGGTGGCTTCGTAACAAACTTGTCTGTTGGCCTCAGAAATCTCGTATAGCTCATAACCTAACCAACTTGCATGAAAGCAAATCACGAGAAGGCCTATGGATAGAACAGTGCCGAAAATCCCTCCTGACTTTTCCTTTCTACGCGAGGGGAAATAGATCGCCAAAAGTGCACCATAGGAGAGAACCAAAACCAGAGAGCTAAATGGTGCTATCTGAGCACCTGAAAACATCAGGTTTACCGAGCCAGCCACAGTGCCAATTACAACGGGAGTTCTAACCACCCCGATGTAAAAAGGCACTCTACTGCGCCACTCAAGCGACCCCTGCCTTAAGGAAACCAGCAATAAAGTCAGAATCCCAGCAACAACCAAAGCTCCCCATTCCGCCATCAATATTAGAATTATGTTATGGGGCGAAGATATAACAGGCCTTCCATCTGCAGCGAACATCATCCCGCCAATTCCGAAGGGGAAAGACTCCGCAAAATATTTTAGCGACAATGCCCAAAGAGACCAGCGGCCACTTGACGAGGTGACATCTCTAGTCCACCCATCCACAGATAGCACTGGCAGGGACAATAATAACGCAAACGATGTAGCAATTATAAATAGATAGATACAGAAAGCCCAACGCCCCGCTTTCCCATGCAAAAGGAACACCCAACTCACCGCAATAAACAATGACACCAAACCCGAGCGGGCTTCCGTTAAGAGCAAAATCCATGCCCAATATATACTCATAATTAAAACAAGAAATCTTAAGCCCGGCCCCGATCTACCAGACAAAGCAAGCCACGACAAGGGCATAATTACGACCGCCAAATCAGAAAAAAGCCTGATATTGGCGACCCCTGGTGTTGCTGTAAGCAAATTAGTAAAAGGCACAGAAATCGAAATATCGATCATGCTCCTTATAAAGAAAAGAGTCATAAGGAGCAAGCAGACCAGGCCAAGCCGTTGCCAGTGGACAATCTCAAATTGGCGAATGGACAGAAGTGTCGACCAAGTCATCCCCAAACCGATAAGCCAATATTCGAGATCCAACATTGACCAAACGGGAAATTTTGATAACGACAAACTTCCAGCAAGCCCTATTGTAATAGCAGCTAGACAAGCGACTGCAACGCATCTATCTCTTGAAACTACAAAAACAAACAATCGCGGATCAAGCTTCAATGACAAAAAAGCCAGCAAGGTTACCACGAAGCAAGTCAAAAATAACAAAAACTGTATAAATCTCTGATAATTATATGTATCAGCGGGAGCAATCAATGCGTTTGAGAATAATGTGATTGCTAAGACAATCACGCAAAAATGAGGGATATACGTAAAAAGCCCCTTCATAAACAAAGAGGCTTTTTGAGAGACTAGTGAAGAGCTAATCATCTCTTCTGAGATAACTTACTAACTCAAAAATTACTGAGTTGTAATGGTCGCAGTACCACATCCTGTCGGCTGGTAAGCTTCCGCGACACTGGTGGTACAACTCCAAACTCCGGCAGGAGTCCGAGTCCAAGTCAGATCAGCCTCTGCAATTACCGCAGCAGCGTTACCACCGAATGCGGCAACAATGGTGGTGTCAGTGGTAGCATCCTCAGCAATGGTAACTGTCAAACCAGTTTGGGGAGTATATTCGCCGCCAATAAGGTTGCTAGCAGTCCAACCCAAATCACACTCACCATTACCAGTGTCACCGTTCAACATACATGTTTCGACAACTGTTTTCAGGGCACCAGTTTCTTGCATTACCCGGGTCACTTGGGATTTTGCAACGTAGTTTTGGTACTGCGGAATAGCCACAGCCGCCAAAATACCAATAATCGCCACAACGATCATCAGTTCGATCAGAGTAAAACCCTGCTGACCTTTGTTCATCTGAATCTTTTGCATGTTATCAACCTCAAGAGTTGTCATTTTTCGTTTATCCAGCTCCGGGGCGGCGGAGCTTTGCCCCGTTTCCGCGCTGAGCGTGAGGTAACTTAAGCATGCCCCATGCCAAATGCAAGAAAATGTTAAAAATCAGAGCTCATACAGTGACTTAAATCAAGAAATGCCGGTCAACGCCCTCCCATGACAAAAAACGTGTGCCGCTCACCGTCCACAGGTGACAATTTTTGTCACCCAGATAATGACAATCCCAGACACGCCGCTTTTCCCTACACGCCCTTAAGAAAGATCAAACCTGAGACACACCCCGCTTTCCAAAGCGGTACCATCCATCTAAACTCTGGTTCATAAATACGAGATTCAGCCACTTATAAGACTTTCCTCAGAGCATTTATGGCGAGCAGCAACCGAAACGTGACGCTGACGGGCCTGGCCCGTCGATTCGTGGAAGACGGGCTTCTGGATGAAGACGTGGCCAAGGATGCCTTTCTTCAGGCTTCCAATAACCGCATTCCGCTGATCACCTACCTCACCCAGAACGACCTGGCCGACAGCCGCAGACTGGCGTTTTCTGCCGCCATGGAGTTCGGCGTATCGGTACTGGACCTGGACGCCTTTGCCCCGGAAATGCTGCCGGAGAAAACGGTCGACGAGAAGCTCATCCGTAAGCACAACGCCCTGCCACTTTATAAACGTGGCAACCGATTGTTTGTGGCTATTTCAGACCCGACCAACCTGCAAGCGCTGGACGAAATCAAGTTCAACACCGGCTTGAGCACAGACTCGATTCTGGTAGATGACGCAAAACTTAGAGTTGCCATCGACAAGTATCTGGAAAGCCAGGATTCCACCATGGGCGACCTGGAAGACGCCGATTTGGAAGGGGTGGAGACTGAAGGCGGTGATCAGGAAGACGAAAAGGCGGTCACTGCCGAGGTAGATGACGCGCCCATCGTCAAGTATGTGAATAAGATGCTGCTGGATGCCATTCGCGGCGGCGCATCGGATGTGCACTTTGAGCCTTACGAAAAGTCCTACCGTGTTCGATACCGTACCGATGGCATTCTGAAAGAAATTTCCCGCCCGTCCATCAAGCTGGCGCCCAAGATTTCTGCCCGGGTGAAGATCATGGCGCAGCTGGATATCTCCGAGCGCCGGGTACCCCAGGATGGCCGGATCAAGATGAAGCTGTCCAAAACCAAGGCCATCGACTTCCGGGTAAACACCCTGCCCACGCTGTGGGGTGAGAAAATTGTGCTTCGGATTCTGGACCCGAGTCAGGCCAAGCTCGGCATTGACGTGCTGGGTTACGAGGAAGACCAGAAGCAGCTGTACCTGGATGCCTTGGAGCAGCCTCAGGGCATGATCCTGGTTACCGGGCCGACCGGCTCCGGTAAAACGGTTTCCCTATATACCGGCTTGAACATTCTGAACACCACCGAGCGCAACATTTCCACAGCGGAAGACCCGGCGGAAATCAACCTGGAAGGCATCAACCAGGTGAACGTGAACAACAAGGTGGGCCTGGGCTTTGCGGAAGCGCTGCGAGCCTTCCTGCGGCAAGACCCGGACGTGATCATGGTGGGTGAGATCCGAGATCTGGAAACCGCCAACATTGCCATCAAGGCGGCGCAAACCGGTCACCTTGTACTATCCACCCTGCACACCAACAGCGCTGCGGAAACCCTCACCCGGATGATGAACATGGGCGTGCCCGCGTTCAACATCGCCACCTCCGTGAGCCTGATTATTGCTCAGCGCCTAGGGCGGCGGTTGTGTAATGGCTGCAAACAGCCGGCGGATATTCCGGCGGATGTGCTTTTGCAGGAGGGGTTCACACAAGAACAAATTGATACAGGCTTCACGTTGTACCGCCCCAAGGGCTGTGATAAATGCAATGGGGGATACAAAGGCCGCGTTGGTATTTACGAGGTGGTCAAGATTACAGACGAGCTGGCGAACATGATTATGGAAGAAGCCAGTTCTATAAAAATAGCAAAGCAGGCTCAGGCGGAAGGCTTCCGCACGCTACGGCAGTCCGCCCTTCTGAAAGTAATTCAGGGGGTGACCAGCCTTGAGGAAGCCAACCGCGTGACGAAGGATTAAGCATGGCAGAAAAAGCGCAGAAGCTGGAATCGTACGTTTGGCAAGGCAAAGACCGCAAAGGCAATAAAACCAAGGGCGAGATTATGGGCTCCAGCCTTGCTCTGGCCAAAGCTCAACTCCGCAAGCAAGGGGTAGTTCCAGACAAGGTCAAGAAAAAGCCCAAGCCGTTGTTCGGCGGCAGTAAGAAGATTACGCCGTTCGACATTGCCATGCTCACCCGACAGCTGGCTACCATGATGAAGGCCGGTGTGCCGCTGGTGCAGAGCTTTGACATCGTCGCAGACGGTCTTGAAAACAAGGGCTTGCAGGAGCTGGTGGTAACCATCCGGAATGATATTTCTTCCGGTTCCGGCTTTGCTGCTTCTTTGCGCAAGCATCCGAAGCACTTTGATGATCTGTACTGCAACCTGGTGGATTCCGGTGAAAAGGCTGGCGCATTGGAGGCGATGCTGGATCGGATTGCGACTTATCTTGAAAAGACCGAGATTCTCAAGAAGAAAGTCAAAAAGGCCATGACCTACCCGATTGCGGTAGTCGTCGTAGCAATCGTGGTCACCGCAATTCTCCTGGTTAAGGTTGTTCCGCAGTTCGAATCTCTGTTTAGTGGATTTGGAGCCGAATTACCGGTATTTACCCAAATGGTAATTCGGTTATCGGAGTGGCTGCAAAGCTGGTGGTTTGTGGTGTTACTGGGCATTGTGGGTACGATATTCCTGTTCAAGGAATCCAAGCGACGCTCTCAAAAGTTTTCGGATGTTGTCGACAAGTATGTTCTGAAGATACCGATCATGGGTGAAATCCTGGACAAATCCGCCGTAGCCAAGTTCGGCCGGGTACTATCCACCACCTTCGCCGCCGGTGTACCGCTAGTCGACGCCCTCGATTCCGTAGCCGGGGCCACCGGTAACGCGGTTTATCGCGATGCCATCCAACGCATCAAGAACGACGTTTCCAGTGGTACCCAGCTACAGGCTTCCATGCGCCAGCAGGACATCTTCCCTGTGATGGCAGTGCAGTTGACCGCCATTGGTGAAGAATCCGGTAACCTGGATGAAATGCTGCAGAAAGTAGCCGAGCACTACGAGGCCGTGGTGGACGACATGGTGGACAACCTGACTGCCCTGATGGAGCCTATGATCATGGCGGTTCTGGGTGTGCTGGTAGGTGGCCTGATCATTGCCATGTACCTGCCGATCTTCCAGATGGGTCAGGTTGTTGGCTAAGCACCTGCCCGTTTCTGCTCCCCGCGTCTTCGGGGAGCAGGCGTTCTCCCAACATTTCCAATGAGTTCCTGAATGCCCTCTCTAGACGTATTCCTCAACACCCCCTGGCTCCTCTACCTGACCGTAACCTTCGTCTCCCTCTGCATCGGCAGTTTCCTGAACGTAGTCATCCTGCGCCTGCCCAAAATGATGCACCAGGACTGGCGTTGCCAGTGCGAGGAATTCCTGGAGGTTCCGGAGGCCCAGCGCAAGAAAGAAGAAACCATCACCCTCTCCAAACCTGCATCAACCTGCCCTTCCTGCGGCCACAAGATTCGGGCCTGGGAAAATATTCCGGTGGTGAGCTGGTTGTTTCTTGGCGGCAAGTGTTCTTCCTGCAAGTCCCGGATTTCGGTTCGTTACCCTCTGATTGAGGCCGTTACCGCAGCGTTTTCGGTAGTTACGGTGCTCCTGCTGGGGCCGACGGAAGCCGCGCTCTGGGCGTTGCTGCTGGTGTGGGCGCTGGTAGCGTTGACGGTGATTGATTTTGATACCCAGCTTCTGCCAGACAGCATCACCCTGCCGCTGATGTGGCTGGGCCTGGTGCTGAATTATTTTGGCGTGCTGACGGATTTCGAGAGCGCCTTCTGGGGTGCTGTGGCGGGGTATTTGTCGCTGTGGTCGGTGTATTGGTTGTTCAAGCTGGCAACCGGCAAGGAAGGCATGGGCCATGGCGATTTCAAGTTGCTGGCGGCGCTTGGGGCCTGGCTGGGGTGGCAGTTGTTGCCGGCGGTGATTTTGTTGTCTTCTCTGGTGGGGGCTGTGGTTGGTATTGCGCTGATGGTATTCAAGAAGCATGGGCGTGAGGTGCCGATTCCATTTGGGCCTTATCTGGCGGCTGCCGGGTTGTTGGGACTTTGGTTTGGGGCGGAGATCCAGGCGGCCTGGTTTGGGTTTTTGGGAGTTTGATGCGTGAGGATTATTGGCTTAACAGGCGGTATCGGCTCCGGAAAGTCTACGGTAGCCCGGCTATTTGGCGAACTGGGCGTGCACTGGGTGGATGCCGATAACGTAGCCCGTGAAGTTGTAGAACCGGGGCAGCCGGCGTTGGCGCAAATTGCAGAGCACTTTGGTGCTGAAGTGCTGCAACCGGATGGTTCGCTGAACCGCGCCTGGTTGCGGGAGCGGGTGTTTGCGGAACCTGCGGAGCGGGAGTGGCTGGAGCAGTTGTTGCACCCGGTGATTCGTGAGGAACTGGTTCGCCAGTTGCGTAACCCTGCCAGCCTTTCGGCTAAGGGCAACTCCGGCGATTATCCGTTACCTTATGTGCTGCTGGTATCTCCCCTGCTTCTGGAAACCAATCAACACCAACTGGTCGAGCAGTTGATTGTGGTGGATGTGCCGGAGGAGGTTCAGCTGGAGCGCACTATGGCACGGGATGCCAATTCCCGGGAACAGGTGGAGCGGATTATGGCAGCGCAGCTGGGCCGGGACGAGCGGCGGGCGCGGGCAAGCGCTATTATTGATAATAACCGCCCGCTGGATAACGTGGAGCTTCAGGTTTGTGAGCTGCATAACCGTTTGCTGGCTGAATTCAGTTAAGGAGCTTCGGCTGCGTTACACCTCGTTTTTTGTCTCGTTCCTGGCCTTCGGCGCGGTTCTGGCACCCACAGCCCGTGGCGGCGAGCCGGTGTTCAATATGCAAGCGGCGCCGGTGTCCGAAGTGCTGTCGCCCTATCGCCTGCCAGCATCTTTCTATACCTTTGATCCCGATGAATACTGGGCCGAGCCGGAAGATTCCTGGTGGCTGGATTTCAGTAACTGGGTGATTCGCCAGGAACGCCGGCACGGGGTTAACGTGCAATCCATGGGCGCCTGGGCAGACCAGACCCTGTCTGGCTCCAGTCATGTTCTGCCCAACAACGAAAGCTACCTTCGCCTGGGCTTCGCGGCAGAATCGGAATACAGCAACCTGGCCAGTTTCGAGCCGGAAGCCCGGTTCCGGCTGGATGTACCCACGGCCGAGGAAAGGCTGCGGCTGGTGGTGGAGAGCGAAAGCGAGGAACTGATCCCCCTGGCCGAGCGGGAGCGAGACCGCACTTTAACCGAGCCCGAGCGTACCGAAACCGAAACCACCGGTGCCCTGCGCTACCTGACCCAGGTGGGCGATGCGATCAACCTGTCCACGGATATCGGTGGCCGGCTGCGGCTGCCCCCGGAAGCCTTCTGGCGCACGACCGCCAGCAAGGGCTGGCGAATCGATGAAGACTGGGCATTCAACCTTAAACAACGGGTTTACTACTACCACACCGAAGGCTGGGGCGCGCGCTCCTGGATGGGCTGGGACCGGCCGGTGGGCAACGGCTGGCATTTTTTTGCGTCGTCGGAGCTTGAGTGGATTCACGATGAACGCCGGTTCGATGCGGCGCAGATTTTCAGTGTACGCAAACGCCTGAATAACCGGTCGGTGGTTACGCCCCGCATAGGTGTTCTGGGCGAAAGCCAGCCAGGATGGCGCACCACGTCTTACTTTGCGGACTTCACCTGGCGTTATCGCATGTACGAAGACTGGCTGTTCGCCGAGGTAGTGCCGGCCCTGGAGTTCCCCCGGGAAGACAGCTTCCAGGACCGGGCCTCGGTGGTATTGCGTATCGAAATGTATTTCTCCGGAACCATCAGCCGTGACTAGACCCCGCCACAAAAGCAAACCCGCTGCGGAAGCCCTCACCCTTACCCCCATTGCCTACACCCGCTCCTGCTTTCAGGATAAGTTCGGGGTGCCACGCCAGCCCGGCCTCACCAGGAATGCCCACGCCAGCCTGGTGATCGAGCCACCATTCGACCGGGAAGACGCGTTCCGGGGCCTGGAGTCCGCCAGCCACCTGTGGCTGGTGTTCCAGTTCCACGAGGCGGTGCGGGCAGAATGGCGGCCTGTGGTGCGCCCGCCCAGATTAGGCGGCAACAAGAAGATGGGCGTGTTCGCCAGCCGCTCGCCGTTCCGGCCTAACAGCCTGGGTTTGTCGGTGGTAAAAAATGAGGGTCTGGACAGGCACAACGGCCGGCTGGTGCTGAAGATCAGCGACCATGACCTGATTGAAGGCACGCCGATACTGGATATCAAGCCCTACCTGCCCTTTGCCGATGCGCTGCCGGAGGCCTCCCTGGGCTGGGCAGAGGAAGAACCCTTGCAGCGCCTGCCGGTCAGCTTCACCCCGGAGGCCGACGCACAACTGGTCACCCTGCCCCCGGGGGGCTACCCGGATTTGCGCGGGCTGATTGAAGATGTGGTGAGCTACGACCCCCGCCCGTCGTTCCGCCGGGGCCGGGATGAAGAGCGCATTTACGGCGCACACCTGTACGATCTGAACGTTCGTTTTCGTTTTGTAAACGAGGGCGCTGCCGTGCGTGTGGAAGTGGTATCGGTCTGCTAAACTGCCGCGAGTGATTTTGTCGTCGACACAGGGAACTTGTGCCTTTGCCTTCCAAGCGGTTTATCAAGCGTTTAGGTGTTCGCCCGCTGGCTTTACGGCTGCTGGCATGGGTGCTTTTGTACAGCGTGGTGCTGTCGCTGGTAGCCACCGGCGCACAGATGTATGGCGAGCTGTCGAAGGTGTCCTCATTCCAGCAGTTCTATGACGAGGTACTGGGCCAGGCACTGCACAATCTCTGGTTCCAGTCTGTTGTGGTGATGCTGGGCACTCTGGGCCTGCTGTTGATTGTGCGCGTCACCCTGTTCCGGCACCTGGAAACCATGGCGGATTACGCCGCCAAGCTGAATCTGGACGCCCTGGTAGACCCGCTGAAACTGCGCCGCAAGGCTCCCAAGCGGCCGGATGAGCTGTCAGAACTGGAGCAGGCCCTGAACCGCATGCGCCTGCAGATTCTGGAAGACACCCACTCCCTGCGCCAGGACACCCTGAAATCCCGTGACGAACGCGACGAAGCCATCCGCGCCAACCATGCCAAGAACCAGTTCCTGGCCAACGTCAGCCACGAGCTGCGAATCCCCCTGCAATCCGTGCTCGGTTACGCCAACCTTCTGACCGACACGCCGCTGGACCAGGAACAGCGGGAGTATGTGAACACCCTGCTGGGCGCTTCGGAAAACCTCTCTGCCATCATTAACGACCTGCTGGATATCTCGGCCATGGAAGCCGGCAAGATGGAACTGGAAGCCATTCCGTTTGACCTGCGGGAAACCCTGAACGACCTCATCCACATGCTCGGCAGCCGTGCCCGGGAGAAAGGCCTGGCACTGGAAGTGCGGGTGGATGAGAACCTGCCCTGGGCGCTGGTGGGTGATCCGGTACGTATTCGCCAGGTGATGCTGAACCTGCTGTCCAACGCCATCAAGTTTACCGATTCCGGCCATGTGCTGATCAGCATTGAAGTGCTGGGCCGGCGGGGCGACAAGGTACGCCTGCGGTTGGCCGTGGAAGACACCGGCGTGGGCATTAACCCGGAAGATGTTCCACTGGTTTATGAGCCCTATGTGCAGCTGGGCCAGCAGTTCCAGCGGCAGACCCCGGGAGCCGGGCTGGGGCTGACCATCTGCCGGCAGCTGATCGGGCTGATGGGCGGCTCGCTGGACCTGGAAAGCCGCCCCGGTGAAGGCTCCACCTTCTGGGCGGAAATCAGCCTGCCAGAAGCGGCAGACAGCGCGGCCCGGGTGCGGCCGGATTCCCGAAAGGTGCATCACAAGCGCATTCTGGTGGCGGATTCCTATGAGTTGTCCCGCAAGATTACCCTGGAAATGCTGTCCCGCCACGAGGTTCACATTGAGGCGGTACGCTCGGCGGGCGAGGCGCTCACCTTTCTGCGCCAGGCCTTTGATGCGGGCACGCCCTACGATGCAATCATTCTGGACGGCTTTGTGCCGGATATGGACGGCGACCTGCTGTGCCGCCAGATTCGCGGCAACCAGCAGTGGCAGGACATGCGCCTGCTGATTCTCTCATCCAACCCCCAGCGGGGCGATGCCGAACATTTCCGCCAGGCCGGGGCCGATGCTTTCCTGAGCAAATCCCTGCGGGAGTCTTACCTGATTCCGATTCTGAACCAGCTGTTTGCGGATGCAGAGCAGCAGGAGCGCCGGTTCCTGACCCGCTTTTCCCTGCAATCCATCAACCACACCGGCTCCGTACGCCGGGAGCTGGCCTGCGGCTGTATGCAGGTGTTGCTGGTGGAAGACAACCCGGTTAACCGCACCCTCACCCGCCGCCTGCTGGAGAAACTGGGCTGCCAGGTGATGACCGCCAACGATGGCGAAGCCGCGCCCTCCCTGTACCAGACCCACCAATACGATGTGATCATGATGGACTGCGTGATGCCCCGGGTAGACGGTTTTGAAGCGACTCGCCGGCTGCGCCAGTGGGAGCGAGACAACCACAAACCCCGGATACCGGTGGTGGCCCTGACCGCCAGCGCCATGGAAGAAGACGAGGAAAAATGCCGGGCGGCGGGCATGGACTCCTTCGTAGCCAAGCCGGTGAACCTGGAGATGCTGCGGGCGGTGCTGGACCAGTATTGCCAGGCCGCAGCCAGTACGGACTAAGCTCGCGCCTCATAACCCCGCCCCGTCACCCTTAACAGCGACTTACAGCCATTTAAGTTGTGGCGCCGCGCGCAGGTGTTTACCATTCACTCCGAACTAAAATGAAAGCAACAAAGGTGTCATCATGAAGATTACCCGCATCTCTGCCCTCGCTTTGTCCCTGGCTGCCGCTCCGGTATTTGCCAGCGACCTGGACCTGAGCCTGACCAACGATTCCGTTAAGGGCCAGGTAAACTTCTTCGACACCCAGGACGAACTGCAGCTGGGCGCTGGCTACACCTATCGCGAAGGCGGCCGCCACATCGGCAACGTGGACTTCCACGCCCAGGGCCGCACCGCCCTTGGCAACCTGCCTACCACCGCTGGCATTGGTTTGCGCGGCATCGCCTGGGATGACGACCAGGTAGACGGCGGCGCGGTGGGCCTTGGTGGCTTTGCTACCCTGAACATTCCGGATGTGCCGGGCCTGTCCTTCACCGGCGCCCTGCACTACGCCCCGAGCATTTTGTCTTTTGGTGATTCCGACGACATGACCAGCGTAGAACTGCGCGGCAGCTACCGTGTAATCCGCAACGCAGAAGTGTTCGCCGGTTACCGTTACCTGAACACCGAACTGGATTTCCGCGGCTCTCCGGATATCAACCTGGACGAAGGCGTGATGGCCGGTATGAAGATCTTCTTCTGATACCCGCCTTGCGGCCGCCCGGTTTGATGCCGGGTGGCCGATTCGTGTCCGCTTTCACGCTCTCCCCTCTGTTTTGCTGCTAGGCTGTGCCGAGATACATCATCCGGATTGCCTTGCATGAAATGTCGCCTGATTCCAGCCCTTGCCCTGCCCTTCCTACTGACCGCCTGCGGCGGTGGTGACAGCGCCATTGATGGCGCTCGCGAGATTCCCAACCGTTTTGGCAATACAGTCAACGCCCTGGACGACTTTAACCCCGGCAGCACCGGCGATTCCGGCAACACCGCCGGCCTGAAGGCCAACGAGGTGCGAATCACCATGGAGGTGCCCGCCTTTTATGCCCCGGATGCGGAACAAACCCGGCGCAACCTGAGAATCGTGATTCCGGACCAGGTGCAGGTGTACCGGAGCAACCAGGGCGGGCAAAACCTTGGCAGTGTGGCCTACAGCACAAGTACCGGTGAGGACGGCCACATTATTGTGGCGTTTCCGGACGGCCAGCCCATCGGCCCGGATGTGGTGATTGAAGCCCGTTATTCCGGCGGCGGCCAAACAATTGCAATGAAAGCCCTGGCGGCCGATTCAGACCGGGATGTGAAGGTGAATCCCTTCTCCCATTACCTGGTGCAAAACGGACTTGGCGGTTACTCCTCCACCGAGTTCCAGGCCGTGATGGACTGCGTGAACGACCGGGGCGGCGCCCTGTGCCTGAACAAGTATGTGTGGTCCAGCCTGGCCGACCAGGTGCACGATTTCGAGATTGATATTGCCAGCAACCTGACGCTGGATGCTGCCGTCAGTACGCTGGCCGGGCGGGCGGATTTTGCCGGCTATATTGAGCAGATGGCAGACTATGCTCTGCTGGGCCCGAATGCGTCTGGCACCATCCGCGCCAGCTCCGCAGATTACAACTCGGTGTTTCTGGGGCTGGAGCTGGGCCCGACTTTCCGTGATGCCCGCTTCCCCGGTGCCGGCCAGTGGGGTGCTCGTACCGCACAGGAAGAAGACCTTGGCGGGGCATTTCTGTACCCGGCCCTGACCCTCACCTCCTTCGAGGCCTTCAATATCAACGTGACGTCGCTGGCCACGGATATTCCCTACGACCGGAGCACCCTGGTTCACGGCTTTACCAATCCGGACGGCCACCAGTTCGCCCGGGAAACCGGCTGGACCCGGAACAGCCATTCCAGCTCACCGGGAGCGGCTACTCTCACACCGCCCTCAGAAGACGGCTCCGACCCTGCCCGCCTGCTGGCCGGCCGCGCCCTGTACCAGAGCATTACCGATGAACCCGGCAGCGCCAACAATGGCTGGACCCGCAATCCCTATTTCATGGATGCCTTCACCTCCGCCCCTGGCGATGAAAACCAAAGCCCGGACAGGGTGCTGGGCAGTTACTTTACCGCCGGCAAGGCCATCGCCCTGGCTGATGCAGACGGCAAGCTGAAGCGCCAGGAAACCCTGGAAGAACAGTATCTCTCCGTGCTGGAGCTGCATCTGTTACGCAGCGAAGATTTCGACATGGCCGGCATTACCGGCAGCGATTACAACCTGGTGTACCTTACTGCCCAGTTTGGCGGCAGCAAGCCGCTTACCTTCGAGACCGGCTATGGTCAGCTGGTCGGCTCAGATGGGGCACTGACCACGAATAACTCTACGATCTATCGTGACAACACGGGGGCTCCGGGAGCAGGAGCGTCTTCTACCGTGACCGACACCTGGAACATTGCCAACCGGCCGGCCCAGCTCAGTTCCGGCACCAAGAATATCGGCCGGCTAAGCCTGTGCCGCAGCTGTACCGAAAGCGAGCCGCCGCTGGGCCTTGGCGCAGCTACGCCCGATGGCTCCCTGCTGGCGTTCAATCTCGACGACGCGGGACTTGGCGATGGCCTGGTGATCGCCGGCAAAACAACCTCCCTGGCTGCCCCCGTTACCGGCGATTACCGGGTTCAGGGCACGATGATCGCTTTGGATACCAACCAGAACCAGCTGTACCAGGTGGCCGGAGGAACGCTCACATTATCCGAAACCTGCGCAGAATCCGAAACCGGCGCAGACCTGACCGCCACCAGCTACCGGGTTAGCCATACCATCACAGAGAACGCGGTCGGCACTCCGGAAAATGAGTTGCTCGACCTTGGGTTCACCGTGGAACCCTGTGGCAACGGCACCATCCAACTGGCGGGAGGCGAGCTGGTTCTGAACGGCTTCTACACGGAATCCGGTGACCAGATGTTTCTGGTAGTCCAGGATAACACCGGCCCGGAATTTCGCACCGGCCTGCTGATCGCCACTCTGATTCCCGGGTCAGAGCCAGCTCAGTGAACAGGCGTAAGCCGTATAACCTGTTATAATTCCTGCCATATCGATTTTGGCGAGAGGTTTTATGACGTTAATCTCCCGGGCACTTTTGCTGTGTGTTCCCCTGGTGTTATTTGCAATTGCCGGTGCTTTGTACTCCCCCGAAGCCCCGGAAAGTGAAGACACCGACATTGCCCTGGGCTCCCTGCCCAAGTTGCCTGAATGGACTGCCGACGGCCTGCCGGATTTTTCCGGGTACCAGGACACCACCGAAAAGAAGGCCGCCTTTTTCTCGTTTCTTTACCCTCGCATTGAACTGGCCAACAACCGCATTCTGCTGGAGCGGGAATACCTGCTATCCCTTTCTGGCAAAGACGAGCTGGCTGACGATGAACTGGAGTGGCTGGAACGGCAGGCGGACCGGCTGAGAGTTGAGGCGAAGAACGGCAGCCCCAAACAGTTTGAGCAACTCACGGAAAAGCTGGATGTGATTCCTCCGTCCCTGATTATGGCCCAGGCCGCCAATGAATCCGCCTGGGGCACTTCCCGCTTTGCCACCGAAGGCAACAACCTGTTCGGCCAGTGGTGCTTTACCCGTGGCTGCGGACTGGTGCCACTGAGCCGCCCGGAAGGGGCCAACCATGAGGTGGCAAAGTTTTCGTCGCCTTATTATTCTGTGCGCTCTTACATCCAGAATCTGAACCGGCACCCTGCCTACCAGCAGCTGCGGTCGATACGCTCAACGGCCCGGGCCGACGGTGATGCTTTTTCCGGCATTGCCCTGGCACAAGGCCTGCTGAGCTATTCCGAAAGGGGCGAGGAATATATAAAAGAGATCCGCGCCATGATTCGCTACAACAACCTGGAATTCTACGACAAGCAATTCCGGGCTCAACTGGACTGACGAGACTTTCCCATGCTGGACTTTTTGCCCGCCCCGTTGAAAGGGGTCCTGGTGGTTTTGCTTATCCTGACGAACACCCTTATTTTCCTGCCATTTTTGCTGCTGTTCGCCATCATCAAACTGATTATTCCGGTGAAATTGGTGCGTACCCTGTGTACACGGATGGTGAACCTGATTGCCTGGTACTGGATTGGTTTCAATAACACCCTGGCGGACCTGTTCCACAAGATTGAGTGGGATGTTCGCGGCGCCCGGGAGCTGAGCAAGAAGCATTGGTACTTCGTTACCTGCAACCACCAGAGCTGGACTGACATTACTGCCATCCAGTACGCCCTGAACAACAAGATTCCTCTGCTTAAGTTTTTCCTCAAAAAGGAACTGATCTGGGTGCCGCTGCTGGGTGTTGCCTGGTGGGGGCTGGACTTCCCCTTCATGCACCGGCACACCAAGGAGCAGATTGCCAGGCGGCCGGAGCTGAAGGGCAAGGATATAGAGGCCACCCGCAAGGCTTGTGAGAAGTTCCGCTACACCCCGGTGACCATTTTCAACTTTATGGAAGGCACCCGATTTACCCCGGAAAAGCACGCCCGGCAGAACTCCCCCTACAAGAACCTGCTGAAGCCGAAGGCCGGCGGCACCGCGTTTGTGTTCGGCGCCATGGGCGAGATGATCCACACCATGCTGGATGTGACCATTGTGTACCCGGACGGACGGCCCGGCATCTGGGATTACCTGAGCGGCCGGGTGCGCCGGATTATCATCGATATCCGCACCCGGGAAGTGCCGGAGCGTTTTCTGGGCATGGATTATGAAGGCAACCGGGAGCTGCGGGCAGACTTCCAGCGCTGGGTAAGCGGGATCTGGGCCGAGAAAGACGCCCGCATCGAGGAATTGAAAGTGGGCGCCTGATTACAGGATGCCCAGCTCGCGAGCCCGGACAATGGCCTGGGTTCGCGATTTCACATCCAGCTTGGCGTTGATCCGGCGGGCGTGGGTTTTCACGGTGTGCAGGGAAATGTGCAGCTTGTCTGCGATCTCCTGGTTCGACAAGCCCTGAGCGATCAGCTCCAGTACGCCCTGCTCCCGGTCGCTGATGGGTTCAGCAAGGGTCTCTGTGGCGACAGGCGCATTGTTGAGACCAAACAGCTGGCCCAAATCCCGGTTGAAGGCGTTTTCCGGTAATTGCCGGAAGCATTTCTGCATCAGCGGTGTGAGTTCGTTGACCAGCTCCGCAAACGGGCTGATAAAGCGCTCGCTGGCAGCCTGGCGAATCACCTGCTCCAGCTGTTTCCTGGCGGCCGGCAAACCCTTCTCCTGTTGCAGCAGGACGGCACTCAGCAGGCCAACGTGCAGTTCCAGCCCCCAGGGTAAGGTATCGCCATAACGGCCCAGAACGGCGTCCAACTGCTCCCTGGCACGAACCAGGTCACCGCTGGCCATGTCCGCCCGAACCTGCAGGCAGTCCATCAGCCCCGGCATCATGGGGAATAACTCCGGCACGCAACCACCCTGTCGATACGGCTGAAGCTTTTCGATGGCCTGGGCCGCACTTTCTGTCTGGCCATGGGATAACCAGCAGCTGGCTTTCAAGGCTTCCAGCACCGGCACGTACAGGGATTCATCCACCTGCCAGGCGTGCATGGCCCGCTCTGCCCGGCCAATCCACACAAAGGCATCTTCCAGCCGGCCTTGGGCTTTACACATCAGCACCCTCAGGGCCATGGCCAGCAACAGGCCAAGGTCCCGGGTCTGTTCGGCATGGCGGGAGCAACTTACCAACAGGCGGTCGGCTTCGTCCAACCGGCCCTGATGCCACAGCACCAGCACCAGGTTCAGTTCCAGCCGGGTTTCGCCGATACGCGCCGGGCGGCTGAGTTCGTGCATGGCGGTGTCCAGGCCTGTTCTGAGCAACTGCTCGGCATGCCCGAGCGCGCCCTTACCGAGTTCAATACGGGCGTGGGCGTAAACCGCCAGCGCCTCGGAACCGGAGTCTCCCGCTTCCCGGGCCAGCTTGGCCGCGGCGCGGTTGGCATCCCGGGCTTCATGAAATTTGCCGGCGGCACACAAGGCGCTGGCACGAACAATCTGGGTGACCAGCTGGGCCTGGGGTGATAAGCCTCCAGCGGCGAGCGCCTTGTCTGCCATGGCCAGGGCTGGCTGCACGTAGCCTTCGCCCCGCAGGATAAAGGCTTTCAGGGCATAGATGCGGGCTTCCTGTTGCTCACGGTCTTCCGGCGAGAAGCCTTCGAGCAACTGCCGGGCCTGGTGGAACTGTCCGCCAATGGCATGAACCCAGCTGTAAACAATGCGTAATCGCGCGCTGCGCTCCAGCAAGCCGGCCGGCAGGTGTTTACGCAGGGTAAGCAGCGATGCGGTGTCCTGCCCCAGCAACAGGGCTTCAGTGCCCTCAGAGGCAATGCGCACGACTTCTTCGGCATCTCCGGACAGCAGTGCGTACTTCAATGCCTCCGGAAACTGGTTGCGCTGCCCGAACCAGCGGCTGGCCAGCAGCATGCGAGTGTTGTAACCACCCAGTGCCGGTGTTTTCAGCCAGGCCTGAAGTAACGGATTGAGGCGATACCAGCGGCCACGGCCGGATACCGGCTGCAGGGGCAAGCCTTTTTCACAGGCAACGGACGGCAGCATGCCCGAGTCGCCAACCGATGCCTGCAGGGCGATAAACAGTTCATCCGACACCCCGTCCAGCTCCGCCATCATGCGCAGCGAATTCATCTGGCCGGGCGCCATCTGCCCCAGCACCGTGCCTTTCAGGAAGCGTTCAACGGAGGCGGTTTCCTGCATCGGCCGGCGTTCCGGACTGCGCAGCAGCTCCCGCCGGTACAGGGCCAGCGGTGTAGGCCAGCCTTCGGTGAGGCTATACAGATGATCAATGGCGACACTGGTAATCAGGCTGTCCGGCCGGGCGTCCTGGAAGTAGGCAAAGGTTTCCGAGCGGGTGAATTCCAGGCTCTCGCGGCCAACACATTGGTAACGGTTTTCCAGCTCAAGGGTGTGGCATTCGAACGGCAACGGCAGCCGGGAGGTAAAGGCTACCGACAGGTTGCCCGGCATATCGCAGACAAGCTGCTGTAGCAGCCCGCCCACCGCAGGATTGGTCAGGTGGTGCAGGTTATCCAGTACCAGCACATCCCGGCCTTGCTGCTCCAGCCGACCCTTGGCCACCAGCATAACGGCCAGGTTGTCTTCAAACGTTCCACCGCCCTGATTGCCGGGGTGCAGGGACTGGGGCAAATCCAGCGCCATGGCGATGAGGGATAATAAACGGGACGGCGCGTTGTCGCCGGCATTCAGGGTAACCCAGCGAATCCGGTCAAACTCACTGGCACCCTCGCTCAGGGCGCTGACCAGGCTGTGGGTTTTGCCGTAGCCGCAGGGCGCTTCCAGCATCAACAGGGAGCGGGGCGCGAGGCTATCCAGGATCTGTTTGGAAAGCGCGGGGCGGGGCTGGTGATCTTTTGGAATGGCCGGCAACTGAAGCCGGTGCTCCAGTAAATCCCGAACCAGCTCGCCATTTTGCAGGCTGGTATTGGCGCCCTGAAACTCGTCGTTGGCGGCGTTGCCTTCGTTAAAGGATTTCACTCACGGCCCCGATTACACCTTTAGTATTGGAGATTGGCCTCGAGAGTAAACCAAAGCGGGGTCTGGCTGCAAAAAATTGGCGGGGCTAAACGGGGTTAGTGACGATTTTCCAGCGCAGTAATGTGATAGCGCTCACAAAAAAAGGCGAGCCATCGCTGGCCCGCCTTTCTCAACCGATTACGTGTGGCCGGTTAGCGAGTTCCAGCCCGGCGCAGAGCCGCCGGAGTGAAATCGCGGGACTGGCGCTCAACGTCGAAGGAGTACGGAGTGTTCTCCTCGTTGGTCAGGCCCAGTGCCAAGTAGCGGCCAGAGAGCAGGTCGTACAGTGCTTCGATGGCGTACCAGGGAACGTCCTGGTCATACATCTGAACCGCATGTGCTTCGCCCACACGCCACAGCTCACCACGGCCATCGTAATGGTCGATCACAGAAGCCTGCCAGGTGTCTTCATCGATGTAGAAGTCACGCTGGGCGTAGACGTGGCGCTCGCCCTCTTTCAGGGTGGCGCGCACATGCCACACACGGTGCAGCTCGTAGCGGGCCAGGTCCTGGTTGATGTGGCCAGGCTGGATAATCTCGTCGTAGCTCAGGCCACGATCCAGCAGCTTGTAGGAGTTGTATGGGATGTACATCTCTTTCTTGCCAATCAGCTCCCAGTTGTAGCGGTCCGGAGCACCGTTGTACATGTCCAGGTTGTCTGAGGTACGCATACCGTCAGCCGCGGTACCCGGGCCGTCATAGGCAACCTGGGGCGCACGGCGAACACGGCGCTGGCCGGCGTTGTACAACCAGGCACGGCGTGGTTCGGCTACCTGGTCCAGGGTTTCGTGAACCAGCAGTACGTTACCCGCCAGGCGCGCCGGCGCGGTGATGGACTGTTTGAAGTAGAACAGGACGTTATCGTCTTTACCCGGCTTGTAGTCGGTCAGATAACTGTTCCACACCAGTTCTTCCTGGAACTTCACCACAGAGAAGTCGCCGCCCGCGGTAGGAGTTACCTGACCCACGTTACGCTGCACCGAGCCACCCCGGTAACGGGTAATATGGTTCCAGATTACTTCCAGGCCGTTCTGGGGAATCGGGAACGGCGTGGCATCCTGGTAGTTGTCGATACCGTTACCGCCAGACACCAGTTCTGCCTTGGTCGCATTCGCTACGGTCTCATCCATGATGTTCTTCGGATAAGTGGCGGTACGATGAGTCGGATATACCGGAATCCTGTAGTTATCGTACTTGCGGATCATCTCGACCTGGCCCGGAGACAGCTTGTCTGCGTACTGGTCGACATTACTCCGGTCGATAACAAACTTCGGTTGCTCACCGGCGAAGGGGTTCACGTAAATGCCGTCCCCCTTGTATCCGGCCGGAGGCGTGGAAAGCCCGCCGTCCCAGGCCGGAATGTCGCCGCCGTTGCCGGCTTTCTCCGCACCCATCGGGGTGAGGGTATCACCCAGCTTGGCTGCTTCCTGGGCAGAAACCGCGCCCCAAGCCTGACCTGCAAACAAACTTGCAGTCAGAACGCCGGTGGCCAGTAGTTTCTTGTTCAGTTTCATTTAAGTTACCTCGTTAAACGAATTCGGTCCGGTTCAGAAGGAGTAGGAAACACTCGCGCTCACGAAATCCCGGTCGGTCATTTCGTTATACGGCTTGCCACCGAAGTAGTTTGTATAACCAATGTTGCCGGTGATCTTGTTCTGGTATACGCCTGTCAGAGACAAACCGATGGATTTGTTGCCTTCGTTGAAGGCGCCACCGGGTTGCGGGGCGTAGCCTTTGATGTCGTGACTCCAGAAAACAGACGGAGTCAGGTTAATGCCAGCAATGGCGTTCGGGTATTCCCAGGACAGGTTGGTACGGTAGCCCCAGGAGAAGGAGGTTACGAAGCCGTCGTTGGTGCAGTTTTCGGGGTTGATGTTGTTGGTTTCACAGGCTGCGCTCGGAGTTGCCCCCAAACCAAAAGTACCCGAGCGACCATATCGAGCTTCATCCTTGCCCGGCAGGTCATGGATATAGGTTGCACCCACTTCCGCCACCAGGGACATCCGGCTTGCACCCATGACCTGATCGAAGAATTTAATCAATGTCATCTGTGCTTGGGATACACCGTAACGATCGTATCCAGATACCGCTACACCATCGGTATTGCCATTGTTCTCTGCGGCAATTTTTTCCTCTTCACGAGCATAGAGCAAACTAAAGGGCGCCTGAAGACCACCATAAATCAGCTCAAACGCGTTCCACTGGATCGGCATCTTGTCACGATACGAGTATTCTGCACCGAGCGACCAACCACCCGGGGTAGTGGTGTTGATACTGAGACCATAGAGGTTGATATCTTCCGGATACTCAATGAAATAATTAGGGAAGTTCGGGTTGTCTTCGCCACCATTAGTACGGCCGCTGATGTACGGTAAACGGCTGTGGTACTTGATGTAGTAAAAGCCGAGTTCGGAATCGTTAAGAGCCGGCACATACCAACGCATAGCGACACCAAACTGATCTTTCGCATCTGGCTCGCGATCACCTTCCCTCGCAATAACCAGCCCTGACGCCAGGTTAGCAGCTTCTGATGCAGCACCGGTGAGGAACACCGGGCCACAACCATCGGCCACGAAATCTACGGTAGAAAAGAAGGTTCCGCAGTCATCTATGCGAACCTTTTCCCAGTCTGCTTGTACAAAGCCTTCAACTGTGATGTTCTCGGTAATACCGGCTGACATATAGAACATTTCAACCGGCAGCAGCGCGTCTTTCAGCTGGGCACCGGGAGCACGGAAAGCCCGAATATCTACCGAGTTAATGATGTTGATACCGCCCTGGATATAGGTACTCTCACCCCAGCTGACCACCTGTTTGCCGTAGCGGGCACTGACCGGTATGTCGCCCAGATACCAATCGGTGAATACATAGGCATCCAGCAGTTCGCCAACGGAGGCATATGCCTTAGCCTCGTCGTTCAGCTCAACGTAACGCCGACCTTCGTCCTTGAGCTCAAAGTCATACCAATAACGACCGCGAACAAAGGCACCCACACGGGTCAGATAGTTGGAGTCAACACTGTAATCAAGAAACAGCTCACTGTTGCCTTTAACAATCTTGGAAACGGTGTCACCTTTGTCGAAGTTCCGGTTACCGTCATCGTAGTTGTTGGTAGACGCTGTACCACGACCATCGTGGGGAGCGAGCAAGCGCTTGTCCGCATCCTCAGTCCGCCAGGCGGCACCCGCAGACAGCGTCGTGTTGAACTGAGCTTCTACATCGCCCATGTAAAACGAAATGGCGGAGGCCGGTGTGGATACGCCGGCGGCTATGGCTACGGCCAGTGGTAACTTGGTCCAACGCTGCCACGGTTGAGTTTTTCTTGTCATTGGAAGGCTACTCCGTTGTTGTTCTGAGTCGCTGCTCGGTTGTTCTGGTGTTTTTGTCCTGGCGGCTGTACTTACAGTGCCGTGATGCTTGCACTATATCCAAGGCCTGTGGGGGCTTTGATCAGTCAAAAGTATGATTTTGCAGTCACTCTCCGTTCATGGTGTTCTCGCACTCCCTCACTATAGACAAGATTCGGGAGTGCAACCACTTCGGAATGACTAAGGGCGAGGCTTGGGTAGAGCGGCCACGAGTATCCGTGGCCGAATGGCTCTTTAAGGCTTGTGCGGTGCTTCCAGATACTCCCGGGACTGCATTTCCAGCAGCCGCGATTCGGTACGCTCGAATTCGAAGCTCAACCGGCCGCCGATGTACAGCTCGGTGATGGGCGCAGCGGCGGAAATGATAACTTTGACGTTGCGGTCGTAGAACTCGTCGATCATGTTGATAAACCGGCGGGCCTGGTCGTCGTTGTTCTTGCCCAGTTGCGGCACGTTGCTGATGATGATGGCGTGGAACTGGCGGGCCATTTCGATGTAGTCGTTCTGGCTGCGGGGGCCGTCGCACACGGCTTTGAAATCGAACCAGACCACGTCGTCTGCATGGGCTTCGGCGGGGATTTTACGGCCGTTAATTTCCATGGTTTTGCTGTGCTTTGCCGCTTCTACCGCCAGGGCATCGAAGCTGTTACGCAGGCTGATATCGGCCTGATCGTCCAGCGGGCAGTGGTAGAGCTCCGCCTGCTCCAGTGTACGCAGCCGGTAGTCCACACCACCGTCGACATTCACCACATCGGTGTGCTGTTTCACCAAGGCGATGGCCGGCAGGAAACGGGCCCGCTGCAGGCCGTCTTTGTAGAGGCCATCCGGCACGATGTTGGAGGTACACACCAGGGTAACACCCCGGCTGAACAGGCCATCCATCAGGGTGGCGAGGATCATGGCATCGCCGATGTCGGAAACAAAGAATTCGTCAAAACAGATAACCCGGGTTTCGTCTGCGAATTTCTTCGCGACCATTTCCAGCGGGTTCTTCTCGCCTTTGAGCTGCTTCAGCTCGTTGTGCACCCGCTGCATAAAGCGGTGAAAGTGCACACGCATTTTGCGATCAAACGGCAGCGCCTCGAAGAAGGTGTCCATCAGGTAGGTCTTACCACGGCCAACGCCGCCCCAGAAGTACAGGCCTTTTACCGGATCTTCCTTACCCTTCTTCAGTTTGCGGCGGAGCTTGGACAGGCCGCCCTTGCTGCGTTCGCTTTCGGCCTCCACCAGTTTGTCGTACAGTGCCTGCAGGCGCTTTACGGCATCTTCCTGGGCCGGATCCTTGTGAAAGTCCGGGCGCTCAAGATCCTTTTGGTAGCGTTGCCAAGGGGTCAGGTTCGCGACGGTTTCGGAGGACATGGCTTCTGTCATCAGGATTTTCCTGCCTGCTAGGTGGGTTTTCGGGCGCGGTATTGTCGCTTATTTCACGTTTTTTCGCCACGCCGCACGGGCGCCGGGGCAATAAGACGATTGGCGCAGTGTTTCGGCATGGGATACATCCGTTCGGGGGGTTATACTCCTTGAATGAGGAATGGCTCACTTGCAGGCAATGAAAGGACGATTTTTATATGACAAACCTGATTGTGGCGGCGGTTGTCGCGTTGGTGGTTGGCATTGTCATCGGGCTTATGTTTGGCCGGTCTGGCCAGGGAGCTTCGTTGCGACAGCGCCGGGCGGAGCAGCAGGTTGATGAGTTGCGTAGTGAGTTTACGCGGTATCAGGCCCAGGTGAATGAGCACTTTATGGAGTCTGCGCATTTGCTGCGGCGGTTTAATGATGCGTACCGGGATGTGAATCAGCATATGGCCCGGGGCGCGAATCGTCTGTGCAATGATGAAGACTGGCTGGAGGAGCTGGGGCAGGATTCTTCTGGTCGTCTTGGCCATTCCGAGGCTGAGCCTTCCGAGCCGCCTCGGGATTATGCGCCGAAGTCTGATCCGGAGGCCAAGGGTACGCTGGCCGAAGATTACGGTCTGAATGCGGATGGGTCTAAGCGGTCAGCTTAGAGCCTCTGATCAAACCTGACCGGACGGCTCAATCAGGAGTGGGCCGTCCTGGCTCGTAGCTTGGCCAGGCTGGGGGCTGCCTTCCAAAAACCGCTCCTTACGGCACATCCATGTGGCGCTTCTGCTCCGCCATCCATGGCTCCGCACATTTTTGGAAGGCAGCCCCCAGCCTGACCGACCATAACTCTACGCTCTCCGCCTCCCAGCCTTCAAACAGACCTCCTGACAACCTAAATCTTTGCCCGCATTCACGCCCATCATGCACTATCGTTAAACCGGGTTATCACAGTCGATAAACTGGTGCTTCACCGCAAACTCCTTCGCTAACGCCTCCCCCAGAGCCTGAACACCATACCGTTCAGTCGCATGGTGACCGGCCGCGTAGTAGTGAATCCCGCACTCTCTGGCCGTGTGAGTCGTCGGCTCGGAGATCTCGCCGCTGATGTAGGCGTCGACACCCGCACCCAAAGCTGCGTTGATGAACCCCTGAGCTGCCCCGGTGCACCAGGCGACAGTCTTGATCATTTCCGGGCCATTGCCTACGTGAAGCGGCTGCCGGTTCAGGGCTCTGGCGAGGTGCAGGCCGAACTTTTCGGATGACATGGCTTCGGGCAATTCACCTTGCCACACTAATCCACTCATTGGGCGTGGATTCTGGATGCCAAGTATATCGGCGAGTTGGCGGTTGTTGCCGTACTCGGGGTGGTCATCCAGTGGCAGGTGGTAGGCGACGAGGTTTATGTCGTTGTCCAGGAGCTGTTTGATGCGGTTCTTTTTCATGCCACGGATGGTCTGGTCTTCACCTTTCCAGAAATAGCCGTGGTGGACCAGGATCATGTCTGCGTTTTGTTTTACGGCTTCGTCGATCAGTGCCTGTGATGCGGTTACACCTGAAACGATAACGCCTACACTCTCGCTGCCCTCAACTTGCAGGCCGTTCGGAGCATAGTCCTGAAAATTTTCTGGCTGTAGCCATTCACTTATTTTGGCGAGGATTTCGTTCCGGTTTGCCATATCTGCCCACCTATCGTACGAAGCTTTTGAGATTGGATCGGCGCTTTGGCATTTGTGGCGGGCAAGGGGCGGGATGGGTTGTCCAAAAACCGCTCCTTACGGCACATCCTTGTGGCGCTTCTGCTCCGCCATCCATGGCTCCGCAAATTTTTGGACAACCCATCCCGCCCCTTGCATCACGCTTGGGTGCGCGCCGATTCCTTGCCCGAATCCGTGACACCAGTTTAGAGCGAATCAAGGCCCTTGATCAAAGCGTCATTCTGGTCGCTGGTGCCAATGGTGATTCGGAGGAAGTCACTGATTCTTGGCTTATTGAAATGCCGGACTATAACTCCCTGCTCTCTTAGCTTGACTGCCAGGTCTGAACCTTCATGGTCTGGGTGGCGGGCGAACACGAAATTTGCCCGGGATGGCAGCACCTCAAAGCCAAGTTTTTCGAGTTCTTCCGTTACCCTCTTCCGCTCGCGGATAACCCCGCTACAAGAGTCTTCAAACCACTGCTTGTCTTCAAAAGCGGCAACAGCGCCAACCAGCGCCAAACGGTCCAGCGGATAGGAGTTGAAGCTATCCTTAACCCGATTCAGAGCCTCGATCAGCTCTTCATTACCCACCGCAAAGCCGACGCGCAGCCCTGCCAGCGAACGGGCCTTGGAGAGGGTCTGACAAACCAGCAGGTTCGGATACTGGTTTACCAGACGAATCGCCGTATCACCGCCGAAGTCCACGTAAGCTTCGTCTACCACCACCACGCTGTCCGGGTTGGCTTGCAGGATCTCTTCCACGTGTTGCAGGCCCAGGTAGCGACCAGTCGGCGCGTTCGGGTTCGGGAAGATGATGCCACCGTTGGGGCGTTTGTAGTCTTCCGGGTTGATCTCGAAGCTGTCGGTCAGCGGAATCACCGTGCTTTCGATCTGGTACAGGCCGCAGTACACCGGGTAGAAGCTGTAAGTGATATCCGGGAACAGGATCGGTTTATCGTGTTTCAGCAAACCCTGAAAAATGTGCGCAAGAACTTCGTCCGAGCCGTTGCCGACAAACACTTGCTTTGCATTAATCGCAAAATCAACGTGGTAGTCAGCAATGGCTTCTTTCAGCGCCTGCCCTTCCGGGTCAGGATACAGGCGCAGGTTGTCGTTAAGTTCAGACTGAATGGCCGCAATCACCTTCGGGGATGGTCCAAAGGGGTTTTCGTTAGTGTTCAGTTTCACCAGGTTCGCCATTTTTGGCTGCTCACCGGGAACATACGGCTGTAATTCGCTGACCAGTGAACTCCAGTACTTACTCATGGGATACGCACTCCAAAATCGGGGCTAGAAACAAATCGGTTCTTACAGCGAATGTCGGTGCTGGCTGGTTGCACTCAGAGGTCAATGAGTGCGTGGCTGGAAAGCCTTTCCAAAAATGTCGTAGGCCATGGATGGCCGGAGAGAAGCGCACAGGGATGTGCTTGTAGCGGTTTTTGGAAAGGCTTTCCAGCCACGCGCTCCCACTCCCAGGCCGAACCAGCCAGCCACCACACCCAGCTTTAATCTTTGATACGGTACTCGGCCGAACGAGCATGGGCCGTAAGGCCTTCACCGCGAGCCAGCACCGAGGCTACACGCCCCATCCGGTCAGCGCCTTCCGGAGTGAAACCAATCAGAGAGGAACGCTTCTGGAAATCGTAAACACCCAGCGGCGAGCTGAACCTTGCAGTGCCGCTGGTGGGCAGCACGTGATTCGGGCCCGCGCAGTAGTCACCAAGAGCTTCTGCTGTGTAGCGACCCATAAAGATGGCGCCGGCATGGCGGATATCATCCAGCATCGCCTGCGGGTCTTCTACCGACAGCTCCAGGTGTTCAGGAGCAATGCGGTTGGACACCTCAGCCGCTTCTTTCAGGTCAGCCACCTTGATCAGTGCACCACGGCCCAGCATGGAAGTGCGAATGATGTCTTCACGCTCCATAGTCGGCAGCAGCTTGTTAATGCTCGCTTCCACGGCATCCAGGAAATCCGCATCCGGGCTCACCAGAATGCTCTGGGCCTGCTCATCGTGCTCGGCCTGGGAGAACAAGTCCATGGCAATCCAATCCGGGTCGGTCTTGCCATCGCAGATCACCAGGATCTCGGAAGGCCCGGCAATCATGTCGATACCGACAACACCAAACACCTCCCGCTTGGCCGTGGCCACGAAAATATTCCCCGGACCCACAATCTTATCTACCGAAGGCACAGTTTCCGTACCGTACGCCAAAGCCGCAACCGCCTGGGCGCCACCGATGGTGAACACCCGGTCCACACCCGCAATCGCCGCCGCCGCCAGCACCATGTCGTTCACCACACCATCCGGCGTAGGAACCACCATGATCACCTCGGCAACCCCGGCAACCTTCGCAGGAATCGCATTCATCAGCACAGAAGACGGATACGCAGCCTTACCACCCGGCACATACAAACCCGCCCGATCCAGCGGCGTCACCTTCTGCCCGAGAATCGTTCCGTCTTCATCCTGATACTGCCAGGACTTCTGATTCTGCCGCTCATGATAATCCCGAACCCGCCCGGCAGCCTTCTCAAGAGCCACCCGCTGATCCTGCGGAATCCGCTCCAAAGCCTCCTGAAGACGCCCCTGATCCATCTCCAGCTCCGCCATGGAGTTAACCTTCAACCGGTCAAACTTCTCGGTAAACTCCAGAACCGCCGCATCGCCGCGGGTTTTCACCTCACGCAGGATATGCCGAACCGACTCATTCACCTGGTGGTCAACACTGTCATCCCACGCCAAAAGCTTGGCCAGCGCACTGTCAAAGTCGCCTTGTGTGGTGTTCAGTCTGGTGATTCTGTCGTTCATCTCGTTAATCCTGCGTTGGATTGAATACTGATTTCCGTCGGATTACCCGCCAACAGTTCGGGGATTAAAAAACTCTGGGGCTTCCTAACTCAAAAGTATGCGGAAACCATCGGGTTGGCCCTTCCAAAAATGTGCGGAGCCATGGATGGCGGAGCAGAAGCGCCACAGGGACGTGCCGTAAGGAGCGGTTTTTGGAAGGGCCAACCCGATGGGTGACACACTCCCAAAGTATAGGGAAGCCTTACTCCTGAGAACCGCGCCGACGATCCACAGCCAGTGCCATCTTCTCGATGATGGGATTAATCTGCCCATGTTTCATCTTCATGGAAGCCCGGTTCACCACCAACCGACTGCTGATGTAATCAATCAGGTCCCGCGGCTCCAGCCCGTTGGCCTTCAGGGTATTGCCGGTATCGACAATATCGACAATCTCGTCGGCCAGGTCCAGAATCGGCGCCAGCTCCATCGCCCCGTAGAGCTTGATGATATCCGCCTGCCGCCCCTGGGCCGCGTAATAGCGCCGCGCCAGGTTCACAAACTTGGTGGCCACGCGGATGCGCCCCGCCGGAGGCTGCTCACCCTTCTTGCCAGCGGTCATCAACCGGCAGCGGGAAATGTTCAGATCCAGGGGCTCGTACAGCCCTTCGCCGCCGTGCTCCATCAGCACGTCCTTGCCCGTCACGCCCAGATCGGCACCGCCGTACTGAACGTAAGTGGGCACATCCGTGGCACGGATAATCAGCACCCGCACGTTCGGATCCGTGGTCGGAAACACCAGCTTGCGGGACTTTTTCACGTCGTCCACCAGCTCAATACCGGCTTCCGCCAGCAGCGGCAGGGTTTCTTCGAGGATTCGTCCCTTCGACAAGGCGATGGTGATGGAATCTGTCATGGATCTATCCGGTTTCCCGTTGGTTAATTATGCCGGCAAACGGCGAATACTTGCGCCCAGCAGCTGCAGTTTTTCTTCAATACATTCATAGCCGCGATCTATGTGATAAATGCGGTCCACAATGGTATCGCCATCGGCAACCAGCCCGGCAATCACCAGGCTCGCAGAAGCCCGAAGGTCGGTGGCCATCACCGGAGCGCCGGTCAGGTGCTCCACGCCCTTGATGATGGCGGCATTACCTTCCAGGGTAATATCGGCACCCATGCGGATCAGTTCCTGCAGGTGCATAAAGCGGTTTTCGAACACGGTTTCCACGATGGTACCGGTGCCTTCCGCCACGGCGTTCATGGCCGCAAACTGGGCCTGCATGTCGGTGGGGAACGCCGGGTACGGTGCAGTGCGCAGGCTGACCGCTTTCGGGCGCTTGCCCTTCATGTCCAGCTCGATCCAGTCCGGGCCGGTGGTGATTTCCGCGCCGGCTTCTTCCAGCTTCAGCAGTACCGCTTCCAGCAGGTCTTCCCGGGTGTCTTTCAGTTTTACCCGACCACCGGTCGCCGCTGCCGCCACCAGGTAGGTGCCGGTTTCAATACGGTCAGGCAGTACGTTGTAGTGGCAGCCGTGCAGGCGTTCTACCCCGTTGATCTCGATGGTCGCGGTGCCATGGCCCTTGATGTCTGCACCCATGGCGATCAGGCATTCGGCCAGGTCGACCACTTCCGGTTCCCGGGCGGCGTTTTCCAGAATGGTCTTGCCTTCTGCCAGGGTGGCCGCCATCAACAGGTTCTCGGTACCGGTTACGGTGACGGTATCCATGAAGATGTGGGCACCTTTCAGGCGACCGTTGGTTTTCGCCTTGATGTAGCCGTTCTCCACCTTGATGTCTGCGCCCATCAGCTCCAGGCCGTGGATGTGCAGGTTCACCGGGCGGGTACCGATGGCACAGCCACCGGGCAGGGACACTTCCGCTTCGCCGAAGTGCGCCACCAGCGGGCCCAGCACCAGGATGGAGGCGCGCATGGTTTTCACCAGCTCGTAGGGCGCGTGGAAGTGCTTGATGGTGTTGGCGTGAATTTCCACACTCATCTTTTCGTCGATCATCAGCTCCACGCCCATGCGGCCCAGCAGCTCGATCATGGTGGTGATGTCGTTCAGGTGCGGCAGGTTGCCGATGGTTACCGGCTCATCGGCCAGCAGCGTGGCCGCCAGAATGGGCAGTGCCGCGTTCTTGGCGCCGGAAATGCGAATCTCGCCATCCAGGGGCTTGCGGCCCCCGATCAGAAGTTTGTCCACAATACTTGTCCTGTGCTGTTCAGGCCTGGGCCTGCCGCTCGGCCCACTCGCTCGGGGTGTAGGCTTTCGGGTGAAGGGCGTGAATGGTGCCGTCCATAATGTGCTGGAACAGTACCTTGTTGATCATCTGCTGCCGTTTGATGGTGGGCAGGCCTTCAAATACGTCACCCACAGCAACCACAAGGTAGTGGCTGCCATCGACCTGTACCTGAACCTCGCAACCGGGCAGGGCTTCTTTAACAAGTTCGGTAACCTGGGCGGCGTCCATAGGGATTCCTCGACTGGTTTGAAATCAGGGGCGGAATTGTAACCAATTCCCGGGCGCCGGTCAGCTGTGTGTGGCAAATCCGGGAATCTGGTCTTCCAGATTGCTGAGGGCGGCCAGCGACAACAGGCGGTCGCTGGCACCCTGAAAGGTGAGGGGTTGCTGTTTTCCCAGGGCCAGCCGGTGCCAGCACAACAGCATGGACAACACCACACTGTGGGCGGTGGCCAGGCCGGAAAGGTCAACGGTTAACGGGACGCTGGCCGCCCCGATCAACTGTTCACCCTGCTTGCGCAGGGCGATCACGGTATCGGCGTTCACCTCACCGGTTACGGCGAGAGTATTACCTGAGAGCTCGACAGCCGGAGCGGTCATGAACGGTCCAGCTCCTCATCAAGCTTCAGGGCTTCAACAGCATCGCCCCAACCATCAATCACGGCCTGAACCTGGCCACGGTTCTGCTCCATTTCCTGGGCAAAGCGATCCCGGAATGCCAGGCCGATGTTCACGCCTTCCACAATCACGTTCTCCATCATCCAGCGGCCTTCGCCATTGCGGTACATGGAGTAGGTGACCGGATAGCGGTTGCCGGACGCGCTGATTACTTCCATCTGCACAGACGCACGGTCGTCGTTCTGAGCCAGGATTTCCGCGTCCAGCACGTTGATTTCGAAGTTCTCGGCACTCACCAGCGCCTGGGCGTAGCTATCGAACAGGCTGCGCTTGAACTTGGCCACAAACTCGTCCCGCTGTTCGGGAGAGGTCTGGCGAGCGTAGCGCCCCATTACCCGGGCTGCAATGCGGCGAAAATCCACAAACTGGTCCAGGGTTTCATCCATGCTGGCATAGAAGGCTTCCGGGTCCTGCTCGTAGAGGCCCTTTTCTTCATTGAGCTTCTGCACCAGCTTCTGGGTGTTTTCGTCTACATACTGTTTCAGGTCATCTTCCGGACCGGCCCAGGCCTGGCCCGCCACCAGGGCAACCATGGCAAACATCCAGATGAATCGTTGTTTCAGGACAAGCATTGTGTTCTCCCGCATTCGTTTCTGTGCTCTGCCCCGCATCAGCGTCCGGAGGCAAAGTTACTGATCAGCCGCTCGAGATTCATGGCAGACTGAGTGGAATAAAAGGTGTCGCCCGGGCTCAGGGACTCGAGGTCGCCACCAACAGATATATCAATGTACTGATCTCCCAGCAGGCCGGATGTACGTATTACTGCTGCACTGTCCGCCGGGATATTGTCGATACCGGCATCGATAGCCAGCACTACCCGGGCCTGGAAGGTTTCGGTATCCAGCTCGATGGATTCGATGGCACCGATGGTGACACCCGCCATCGACACCTTGCCCCGGGGCGCCAGGCCTCCGGTGTCATTGAAGTTGGCATAGAGGGTGTAACGATCACCAGCCGATTTCGGAGACAGTCCGCTCACCTGCAACGCCAGGAACAGCAGGGCGGCCAACCCGGCGATCATGAACAGGCCTACGATTACTTCTGTGGTTCTTTGTGCCATTGCAGGCTCCCTGAAAATTTGATCAGAAATCGCCGAACATGACGGCCGTCAGGACGAAGTCCAGCCCGAGCACCGCCAGCGATGAATAAACAACGGTTTTGGTGGTGGCAGAACTGATGCCGGCGGAGGTGGGCACGCAATCGTAGCCCTGATACACCGCAATCCAGGCACAGACAAAACCGAACACCACGCTCTTGATAACGCCATTCAGTACGTCATCCACAAAATCCACTGACGACTGCATATTGCCCCAGAACGCGCCTTCAAACACGCCCAGCCAGTCCACGCCCACCAGCATGCCGCCCCAGATACCCACTACAGAGAAGATGATAGCCAGCACCGGCATGGCGATAAATCCGGCCCAGAGCCTGGGCGCAATCACCCGGCGCAAGGGGTCCACCCCCATCATCTCCATACTGGAGAGCTGCTCGGTGGCTTTCATCAGGCCGATCTCTGCAGTCAACGCTGAACCTGCCCGGCCGGCAAACAGCAGAGCCGTTACCACCGGCCCCAGCTCACGCACCAGCGTCAGGGCGATCATCTGGCCGATCGCAGCTTCGGAGCCGTAATCGCTGAGAATAGTGTAGCCCTGCAGGCCCAGCACCATGCCGATAAACAGCCCGGACACCACCACAATGGCCAGCGACAGTACACCGACAAAATACAGCTGGCGCAGCAACAGCGGAAACCCGGTCGCCGGCCGGGGAATGCCTGCCAGAACGCCCACCAGGAAACGCCCGGACCGGCCAAAGGAAGAAATCACATCCAGCCCGCCACGGCCCAGGGCGGCAATACGGTCGATCATAGTGCGCCTCCGGTTACGCCGAAGTCCTCAGCGGCATCGCTGGCCGGATAATGGAACGGCACCGGGCCATCGGGCTGGCCATTCAGAAATTGCTGGACTCGGTCAGACGGATGCTCGCGCAACTCCTCCGGAGTACCTTCTCCGATCACCTTACCGTCCGCCAGGATACAGGCGTAGTGGCAAATACTGAGAGATTCCGGCACATCGTGGGAGACCAGCACGCTGGTCAGCCCCATGGAACTGTTCAGATCCCGGATCAGCTTCACCAGCACGCCCATGGCAATAGGGTCCTGCCCGGCAAACGGCTCGTCGTACATGATCAGTTCCGGATCCAGGGCAATGCTACGGGCCAGTGCAACCCGGCGGGTCATGCCGCCGGACAGTTCGGAAGGCATGAGTTTACGGGCACCACGCAGGCCCACGGCCTCAAGCTTCATCAGCACGATGTCGCGAATCATGTCTTCCGGCAACCTGGTGTGCACCCTCAGCGGGAAGGCCACGTTTTCATAAACGCTCAGGTCGGTGAACAGGGCGCCACTCTGGAACAGCATGCCCATCTTTTCCCGCAACCGGTAAAGGTCTTTGCGCTTGAGGGCCGGCACATTATGGCCGTCCACGGAAACCTGCCCGGAATCCGGCCTTAGCTGGCCGCCGATCAGGCGCAAAAGCGTGGTCTTGCCGGTGCCGCTGGGGCCCATAATGGCGGTGATCTTGCCCTTGGGTATATCCAGCGTTACGCCGTCGAAAATGCGGCGACCACCTCGGGAAAACACCACATCCTTAAGTGTTATGTAAGCAGATGACTCCATAATCCATCCTTCTCGGGGAGCGCCTACATTAAGACAAGAGGTTCATAAATGATATACTTGCCAGCCAATCGCTCACGGCCCCGGATGGTAGCCGGGGCAGCCAAACCGAGCAAGCGGACAGAGGGAAAACCAGCCGAGATGACAGACTCCAATTCTTCAAGTGGCCAGGACTACCGCACCTCTGCCCTGCGGGCCATTCGCATCGAACGGGAAGCTATCGAAGCCCTTGAGGGCCGCATTAATGGCGACTTCACCCGGGCTTGCGAGGTCATCATGGCCTGCAAGGGCCGCGTGGTGGTGACCGGCATGGGCAAATCCGGCCACATCGGCAACAAGATTGCCGCCACCCTGGCCAGCACCGGCACGCCTTCATTCTTTGTCCACCCCGGCGAAGCCAGCCACGGCGACATGGGCATGATTACCCCGCAGGATGTGGTCATTGCCATCTCCAACAGTGGCAGCACCAGCGAAGTGGTTACCATCCTGCCCCTGATCAAGCGCATGGGTGCTCCGCTGATCAGCATGACTGGCAACCCCAACTCGGTCCTGGCCAAGGAGGCCATTGCCAACCTGGATGTCAGCGTGGCTATTGAAGCCTGCCCCCTGGGCCTGGCCCCCACCTCCAGTACCACCGCCACCCTGGTGATGGGCGATGCCCTGGCCGTGGCCCTGCTGGAAGCCCGCGGCTTCAGCGCGGAAGACTTCGCGTTCTCCCACCCCGGCGGCAGCCTGGGCCGGCGCTTGCTGCTGCGGGTCTCCGACATCATGCATTCCGGCGATGCGATTCCGAAAGTCACCGAAGATGTCAGCCTCAGCACCGCGCTGCTGGAAATCACCCGCAAGGGTCTGGGTATGACCACGGTAGTGAATACAAAGGGCGAACTGACCGGCATCTTCACCGATGGTGACCTGCGCCGTACCCTGGATAAATCCGTGGATGTGCACACCACTGTCATCCGGGATGTCATGACCCGCCACGGCAAAACCATCCGCGCCGACCACCTGGCCGCCGAAGCCCTGAACATGATGGAAGAACTGAAGATCAACGCCCTGCCGGTCACCGATGAAAACGGCCAGCTGACCGGCGCCATCAACATGCACGACCTGCTGCGCGCGGGGGTTATCTGAATGACCGGCATGGTTCACCCCCTGCAAAACCAGTGGAACGACGCACTGAAAGCCAAGGCCGCCGCCATCCGCCTGGTGGCCTTTGACGTAGACGGCATTATGAGTGATGGCCGCCTGTACTTCAGCGCCGGCGGCGACGAGCTGAAAACCTTCAACATCCTGGATGGCCTGGGCCTGAAACAGCTGATGCACGCCGGCATTACCGTGGCGGTGATTACCGGCAGGCGCTCGCCGCTCACCGAAAAGCGCATGAACGACCTGGGCATCAGCCATCTGATGCAGGGCCGGGAAGACAAGCGGGTGGCCTTGCAGGAACTGGCGGCTGACATGGACATTACCGCCGGGCAAATCGGCTACATGGGCGATGACCTGCCGGACCTCCCTGCCCTGCAGTACGCGGGCCTTGGCATCAGCGTGCCCAACGGCCACTGGCTGGTCCGTCAGCATGCCGACTACTGCACGCAGGCAGCGGGCGGTCAGGGCGCCGTGCGCGAAGCCTGCGAACTGATTCTCTGGGCCCAGGGCCAGCTGGAAAACACCCTGGCCCCCTACCTGGCCGAATCACAGGACGACCGGGCATGATCCGGCGGTTCTTTTCCTCACAGGCCGGCAAACCCTGGCTGCGCACCCTGGCCCTGGCGGCTACGGTTGCCGCCACGATTTACCTGATGTGGCAAAGCGGCGAGCCACCGGTACCCGATCCCGAAGCGGCACAGCTTCGGGGCCCCGCCGAGCCGGACGGCTTCGTGGTGGGCGCCGACTACCGGGCCTGGAATGAACAGGGCACCCTGGAAATCCACATGACCAGCCCCCGCATCGAGCAGTTCGATCACGACAGCAGCGCCAGGATGACAGACCCGAGCGCCCGCCTGTTCGGCGAGGGTGAGGCCGAACCGTGGATAATTGAAGCCGATGCAGGTAGCCTGCTGCAGTCTCAGGGGCTGATGCACCTGGAAGGTAACGTGACCGTACTGCGCACCAGCGGCGACTCCCGGGCCACGCTGGCCACGGAAGCGCTGACCCTGGACAACAACGAAGGCACCGTATTCACCGACCTGCCGGTAACCATTACCGAGCCGTTCGGTACCACCCAGGCCACCGGCATGAAGGCCTGGATTGATCAACGCATACTGGAACTCAACTCCCGGGTGGAAGGGCAATATGAAACCGTTAGGTAAGCTCCGTTTTTATCCGCCGGCGCTGCTGGCTGCCGCGCTGATGCTGGCCGCCCCGGCGATGGCCTTTGATATGGACTCGAACACCCCCATCCAGGTGAGTGCCGACTCCGCCCGGCTGGATGACAGCGCCGGCGTGGCCACCTACACCGGCGACGTGGAACTGGTGCAGGGCAGCACCCGGCTGGAAGCCCAGCGGGCGGTGCTGTACCGGGACGACCAGGGCCTGAGCCGCATTGAAGCCAGTGGATCACCCGCCCATTACCGCCAGCCCTCCCGGGAAGGCGAAGGCATGACCAATGCCAGCGCCCTGAACATTACCTGGGCCGCGAAAGACAACCAGCTGACCTTCGAGCGCCAGGCCGTCATCGAACAGGCGGGCAACACCTTCAAGGGTGATGTTATTCATTACAATACGGTCAGCCGGGTGGTCACCGCCGAGGGCGGCAATACAGAAACCGGCGGTTCCGGCCGGGTCGAAATGGTCATCCAGCCGCGTAACACCGGCCAGTCCAGTAACGGGGAAGGTTCTGATGGCAGTACTCAGGGCCAGTAATCTGGCCAAAAGCTACAAGCAGAAAAAAGTGGTCCTGGATGTTTCCCTGGAGATCCGCTCCGGAGAAATCGTCGGCCTGCTGGGCCCTAATGGCGCAGGCAAAACCACCTGCTTTTACATGATCGTAGGCCTGGTGCCGGCAGACCGGGGCCGCATCACCATCGACAGCCAGGACATCACTCCGCTGCCCATGCACGGCCGCGCCCGTAAGGGCATCGGTTACCTGCCCCAGGAAGCCTCGGTATTCCGCAAACTCACCGTGCGGGACAACATCATGGCCATCCTGGAAACCCGCAAGGGCCTGAACCGGGCCGACCGGGAAGCCAAGCTGGAAGAGCTGCTGGAAGAATTCCACATCACCCATATCCGGGACAGCCTCGGCATGGCCCTGTCCGGTGGCGAACGTCGCCGGGTGGAAATTGCCCGGGCCCTGGCCATGGAGCCTGCCTTCATCCTGTTGGACGAGCCCTTCGCCGGGGTAGACCCCATTTCCGTCAGCGACATCAAACACATTATCCGGCACCTGCGGGATAAGGGCATTGGCGTACTGATTACCGACCATAACGTGCGGGAAACCCTGGACATCTGTGAGAACGCCTACATTGTGTCCGGCGGCCACATCATTGCCTCCGGCAACTCCGAGGCCATCCTCGCCAACCAGCAGGTAAAAGAGGTGTATCTGGGGGACGAATTCCGCCTTTAAGCGGAGCGCCCCGCCCTTTCACCGAGGTCTGATTGTGTTGCAGAACGGTAACAAGTAAACTCGGCAAAGATCTTGCAAGGAAATTCGATTTTTTACCGGGATACCAGTCTGTTATGGATCTAAAGCCATGGTTATGAAAGCCTCGTTACAGCTAAAACTGGGCCAGAGCCTGACCATGACGCCCCAGTTGCAGCAGGCCATCCGCCTGTTGCAGCTTTCTACCCTCGATCTCCAGCAGGAAATCCAGCAGGCGCTGGACTCCAACCCCATGCTGGAAACCGCCGAGGACGACGACCACGGCCCGGACGACACCACCGAACAGCAAAGTTCTGACGACCAGCACAACGAAACCGCCAGCGCCCAGGATGACAACGCCCCGGAAAGCAGCAACGACTGGGACGAATCCGAAAACGGGCCGGACTGGAACTCGGAAAACGACATTACCGACACCATTCCTGACGACCTGCCGGTCGATACCGCCTGGGAAGACATCTACCAAACCGCCCCGGCCAGCACTCCGAAAGACGACGACGAGAACGACTCGGACTTCGAAACCCGCAACTCCCCTACGGAAACCCTGCGGGATCACCTGGAATGGCAGCTGAACCTCACCCCCCTGAGCGAACGGGACCAGGCCATCGCGCACGCCCTGATGGACGCCGTGGACGACCGGGGCTATCTCACCTCGCCGCTGGACGAAATCCACGCCGGCCTGCGTGAAGACAGCGATGAAGACCCACTGGACCTGGATGAGGTAGAAGCCGTGCTGCACCGGCTGCAGCATTTCGACCCCCCGGGTGTGTTTGCCCGGGACCTTCAGGAATGCCTGCTGATCCAGCTGAACCAGCTGCCACCGGACACCCCCTGGCTGCGCCAGGCGCGCCAGGTTGTCACCCAGTTCCTGCACCTGCTGGGCAACCGTGACTACGCGCAGCTGCTGCGCCGCAGCCGGCTGAAGGAAGACCAGTTGCGGGAAGTCCTGGCCCTGATTACCAGCCTGAACCCGAAACCGGGGGATGTGATTGATCACGGTGATACCGACTACGTAATCCCCGATGTGATCGTGCGCAAGCATGAAGGCCGGTGGCGGGTGGAACTGAACCCGGAAATTGCTCCGCGCATCCGGGTGAACGCCAGTTACGCCTCGCTGATTCGCCGGGCCGACAGCAGCGCCGACAACACTTACCTGCGCGACCAGCTGCAGGAAGCCAAGTGGTTTATCAAGAGTCTGCAGAGCCGCAACGAAACCCTGCTGAAAGTGGCCACCCGCATTGTCGAGCACCAGCAGGGCTTCCTGGACCAGGGTGAGGAGGCCATGAAGCCCCTGATCCTGTCGGACATCGCCCAGGCCGTGGAGATGCATGAGTCCACCATCTCCCGGGTAACCACCCAGAAGTACATGCACACACCCCGGGGCATCTTCGAGCTGAAGTATTTCTTCTCCAGCCACGTGGGCACCGCCGAAGGCGGGGAGTGTTCCTCTACGGCAATTCGTGCCATGATCAGGAAACTGATTGCAGAGGAAACCCCGAAAAAGCCGTTGAGCGACAGCAAAATTGCGGCCATGCTAGGGGAACAGGGTATCAACGTGGCCCGGCGCACCGTGGCCAAGTATCGGGAGGCCATGCACATACCTCCTTCGAACGAACGCAAGCGACTGGTTTAAGCCTTTACCGGCAATCGTTTACCAATATTCACCGGGGCACGAAGCCCTGGTACTCAGTCCGGCGGAACGCCGGCATGATGACAACAGGAGACGCCAATGCAACTCAACATTTCAGGCCATCACGTAGAACTGACCCCTGCACTGAAGGATTACGTCAACACCAAGTTCGAGAAGCTTGAGCGCCACTTTGACCACATCAGTAACTGTCAGGTGACGCTGGAAGTTGAGAAAGTTCGCCAGATGGCTGAAGCTACCCTCCACGTAATTGGTGGCGAGATTCACGCAAAGGCTGAAAACGAGGATATGTACGCGGCAATCGATGCCCTGGTGGACAAGCTTGACCGCCAGATCCTCAAGCACAAGGAAAAGAACGTAGACCGGATGCACGGTAACGGCTAAGCGCCTTCAGGCGCAGGCTACCGGGTAATTCAATCGAACGAGCTGCGGCAGGGCTACCGGCCGCAGCCTTTTTTTTACGGGTTCACAGTTAATCCATGAGCGATACATCCCTGACCATCGACAACATCCTGGCCCCGGCACTGACGCTGTGCCAGGTACCGGCGTCCAGCAAGAAACGGGTGTTGGAGTTTATTGCCGAGCGGATTCACTATCAGGACGAGACTCTCAACGATAACGACATCTTCAACAACCTGGTGTCCCGGGAGCGTCTTGGCAGCACAGGTATCGGGCAGGGTATCGCCATACCCCACTGCCGCCTGGAAGGCCTGGATCGGGTAATCGGAGTGTTGATGACCCTGGCCGAGCCGGTGGACTTCGATGCCATCGACAACCAGCCGGTAGACCTGGTGTTCGCCCTGGTTGTGCCCAAAGAAGCCACCAGCGAGCACCTGGAGCTGTTGAGCCAGCTTGCCGAACGTTTCAACGACAGCGCATTCTGTGAGCGCCTGCGCAAATGCCAGGATGCCGACTCCCTGTATAAGGGCATGACCACCGACAGCCAGTAACCGAGGGCTGTCAAAGTACGGGAGAAGCCTAACCATGAAGCTGATCATCGTCAGTGGCCGGTCCGGGTCGGGCAAAAGTACGGCACTGCACGTACTGGAAGACCTGGGATTCTATTGCATAGACAACCTGCCCATCGGCCTGCTGTTTCCCCTCACCCGGGAAGCCGTGGCCCACGAGGCCCCCGGCCGCCTGAAGAAAATGGCGGTCAGTATCGATGCCCGCAACCTGTCCGGTGAACTGGCCAATTTCGAGGACATCTACCAGCGGCTGGGTGATACCGGGATCGAGATCGAAATCATCTTCCTGGATGCCGACGAGCAATCCCTGCTGCAGCGGTTCCACGCCACCCGGCGCAAGCACCCCCTGAGCGACGACAAGACCTCCCTGCGCGAAGCCATCAGCAACGAGAAACAGCTGCTGGAACCGCTGTCGAAGCTGGCCGACCTGTATATCAACACCACCGGCCTGTCCATGTACGAATTACGCGACATGGTGAAACAGCGGGTGGCCGGCCGCAAGGAACAGGAAATCGCCCTGCTGTTCCAGTCATTCGGTTTCAAGCACGGCGTGCCGGTGGATTCCGATTATGTGTTTGACGTGCGCTGCCTGCCCAATCCGTACTGGGACACCAGCCTGCGCCAGCACACCGGTACCGACCAGCCGGTAATCGATTTCCTGGAGCGGGAACCCCTGACCGGGCAAATGGTGGACGACCTCACCGGCTTCCTGAACACCTGGCTACCGTCCTTCGCCGACAGCAATCGCAGCTATATGACCATTTCCATCGGCTGTACCGGTGGCCAGCACCGGTCGGTGTATGTGTGCGAGCAGCTGGGAGATTACTTTCGCACGCAGTACCGCAACGTGCAGGTGCGCCACACCGAGCTGCCCCACCTGCAAGCCCGGGGGGAGATCTGAGCCGCCATGATCTGCCGCCCCATCACCATCATCAACAAGCTCGGGCTGCACGCCCGGGCGACCAACAAGCTGGTGACCACCGCCTCCCGGTTTGACAGCAAGATCACCCTGAAGGCCAAGGGCCGGGAAGTGGATGCCCGCAACATCATGCAGGTGATGATGCTGGCCGCCAGCCAAGGCACCGAAGTGGAGCTGGCCGCCGATGGCCCGGACGAACAGGAAGCCATTGACGCCCTGGTTGCACTGATCGACGACTATTTCGGCGAGGGTGAATAAAACTTCGTAATTCACCTACAAGTCTTCCTCACCTGTGTAACCTAACTCCGCTATAATACAAAGGTTTTCTGATCGCAGGTGGTTTCATGACCGACATTCTGGAAAAAAGTCAGGCCCGACAGCGGCTTCGCTCCCTCAGTGAGGCCCTCGACAGTGGTGCCCTCAAACAGGTAGCGCGCATCCTGAATGGCGGCCTGAGCCCCAGTGATATTGCCCACCTGCTGGAATCTTCCCCGCCACGGCAGCGGGTTTTGCTGTGGAAGCTGGTCGACAAGCAACTGGAAGGTGAAGTCCTCCAGTACATGTCGGACGACATCCGGGCCGACTTCCTGAGCGAGTTCAACGCCCAGGAACTGGCCAACCTGCTGGAAGACTTCGAATCGGACGACCTGGCCGACTTGCTGCAGCAGTTGCCGGATACGGTGATCCAGGAAGTCCTGGATACCATGGACGAGCAGGACCGGCAGCGGGTAGAGGAAGTACTCTCCTACCCGGAAGACACCGCCGGTGGCCTGATGAACACCGATACGGTGACGGTGCGCCCGGACATCACCATTGACGTTGTTCTGCGGTACCTGCGCCGGCACCGTACCCTGCCGCCGATGACCGACAGCCTGATTGTGGTCAGCCGGCGCGACGAATTTATCGGTATTCTGCCCATTACCCGCATGCTGGTATCCAATCCCGGCGCAACCGTGCGGGAGGTTATGGATACCGACATAGAGCCGATTCACGTCACCCTGTCCGACACCAAGGTTGCCACCCTGTTCGAGCGCTACGACCTGATCTCTGCGCCGGTGGTGGATGAAACCAATCGGCTGCTGGGCCGGATCACCATCGATGACGTGGTCGACGTTATCCGGGACGACGCCGACCATTCCCTGATGAGCATGGCCGGCCTGGATGAAGACGAAGACACCTTTGCCCCGGTGATGAAAACCACCAAGCGGCGGGCGGTCTGGCTGGGCGTAAACCTGATTACCGCCTTTACCGCCTCGGCAGTCATCGGCCTGTTTGAAGAAACCATCTCCAAGGTGGTGGCCCTGGCGGTACTGATGCCTATCGTGGCCAGCATGGGCGGCATTGCCGGCAGCCAGACCCTGACCCTGGTTATCCGCGGCATGGCCGTGGGCCAGATCAGCGGCGCCAACGTAGGCTGGCTGCTGAACCGGGAGTTTCTCTCCGGCGTACTCAACGGCCTGTTATGGGCCCTGGTGGTGGCGACAGCCGCGGTGCTCTGGTTCAACGACTGGCTGATTGGTGCGGTGATTGCCGCTGCCCTGGTGATCAACCTGGTAGCAGCGGCCCTGGTGGGCACTGTGTTGCCCCTGTTCCTGAAATCCCGGAACATTGACCCGGCGCTGGCCGGCAGCGTTATCCTGACAACGGTAACCGATGTTGTCGGTTTCATGGCCTTCCTGGGATTGGCCACCCTTTTCTACGCCTGACAAACAAGCCTAATTGCCATGACAGACCAACACGAAGACCAGTTCGAGGAAGATTTCGGCCCCAGTAAATCCCAGCTCAAACGGGAAATGCACGCCCTGCAGGAACTGGGCAAACGCATGCTGGACCTGAGCGATGAACAACTGGCCTCGCTGACCATCAGCGAAACCCTGAAAGCCGCCATTGTGGAATCACGCCGGATTAACCAGCGCGAAGCCCGGCGCCGGCACCTGCAATACATCGGCAAGGTGATCCGCCAGGAAGATGACCCTGAAGCGGTGAGCCGGGCCATTGACGCCTTCCACGCCGGCAGCGAGGAACACACGCGCCGGCACCACCTGGCCGAGCGCTGGCGCGACCGGATGATTGCCGAGGGCGACAAGGTCGTGGGCGAGTTTATTGACTACTGCCCGACCGCCGAGGTGCAGCACCTGCGCAACCTGGTGCGCAACGCCCGCAAGGATGTGGAGAAAGAGAAGAATACCGGCCAGTCCCGAAAACTGTTCCGCGCCCTGCGGGAATGGATCGACGACGCCGAGCAGCAGTAATCACGGCGGGGCGCAGCGCCCCACCACTTTACAAACGCCGGTGCTGCCACACCGGCATGCGGGTTCTCAGCTGTTCCAGCCGCTCCAGGTCCAGGTCTGCCAGCACCACTCCGGGGCCCTGCTCTAGTTCGCAGACCACCTCGCCCCAGGGATCACAAATCAAGCTATGGCCGTAGGTTTTGCGGCGTTCGCTGTTCTGGCCACCCTGCCCCGCTGCAACCACCCATACCTGGTTCTCGATGGCCCGGGCGCGAATCAGGGCATGCCAGTGGGCATCACCAGTTTGCCAGGTGAAGGCGCTGGGCAGGCATACCCAGTCTGCCCCTTGCTCCCGTAGCGCCCGGAACAGCTCCGGGAAGCGCAGGTCGTAGCAGATTGCCAGCCCCAGCCTGCCCGCCGGCGTATCCACGGTAACCACCTGCTGCCCGGGCTCGAAGCTGTCTGACTCCCGGTACTGGCCGTGGGCATCGTCCACCATGGCATCGAACAGGTGGATTTTGTCATAGCGGGCGACTTCGTGGCCCTGGTCGTCATACACCAGGCAACTGGCCCGCACCCGGTCCGGAATATCGCTGCCGTCAGGCCGGTTCGCCAGCGGCAGGGAGCCGCCGACAATCCAGAGTTTGTTTTGCCGGGCCTGGTCAGCCAGGAAACGGCGGATGACCGGTTCCGGCCCGGCCTCCTGCTCACCGCAGCCACGCATCTTCCCCGTGGCCAGTACGGCAAAGTTCTCGGGAAGCACGGCCACCTTCGCGCCCTGCCCTGCGGCTTCGGCCAGCAAGCGCCCGGCTTCGTCCAGGTTGGCTGCAACATCGTGGCTGCTGACCATCTGTATGGCGGCTACCTGTGTCATCCTTCCCTCCTTACTGTTCAGCAGTATCAAACACACTGCGCAGATCAACTTCGGGTTCGCTCCAGCTACCGGTGACACTGTAGGTGGCGCTGGTCAGTTTGCTCAAGGGGTCGCCAAGGATCTTGTCCAGCACAAACAGGGCGCCACCAATCGGCGCACTGGCTCCCATCAGTATGGCAGCCAGGGGCAGGTTCTGGGTAACCGGTAACACCACCACCAGTCGCATATCCAGGCTTTCATCGGCCATGTTGGTGGTGCCGTTGATCTTGAAGGCACCGGACGGGCCCACCAGTTGCAGCTCCGGGTCCATGGTAACCAGCCCGTCACTGATGCGGGCCTTGCCGGAAATGGCATCAAAGGCCACGCCCCGCTCGTACAGGTCGGAAAAGTCCAGGCGCAGACGGCGCCACAGGGTGTCGGTGTTCAGCAGGTTGAAGACCCGGAACAATTGGGCCGAGTTGTTCTGCTCCAGGATCACGCCATCGTCCAGCCGCACGCTGACTTCCCCGCTGAGCGCACTCAGGCCGATATCATTGGGGCCACCAGGCCAGTCAATATCCAGCTCCACCGCCGTGGCCTGGTTGGTCATGGGGATGGAGCTGCCGGTCAGGGCTTCCAGGTCTTTCAGGGCACCGCCGGTCAGCTGGCCCTGAAAGCGGGTGGTTTCCCGGTCATCCACGACCCGCCAGACCATATCACCTGACAGCTCCAGGGCACCCAGGCGGCCTTCAATGGCCTCCACATTCAGCTGGTGCGGGGCCGGGCGCAACCGGAAGCTCCAGCTGCCCGCTGATTCATCCCCAAGCTTGAGGTTACTGATGCGGCCGTCCACATCCGGCCAGCTGCCAATATCCAGCTGGCGGAAGGCTTCCAGCTGTTGCTCCAGCGTCAGCAACTCAGGCACTTGGTCCTGTTCGGTTGAAGCGTCCTCCCGGCTCAGGTGCAGGGTGTGCAGGTCTACCTGAACCACGCCGTCGTCATCGGGAATCACCACCCGGCCGGCGGCCCGCTCCGACTCGGTGTTGACTACCCAACGGTCGCCCAGGTTCAGGGCGCTGATGGTGATATCGGTGAGCCGGTGGCTGCCCAGGCTCAGATAATCAAACCGCAAATCCAGTGCCGATTCTTTCCAGAGCAGGTCCAACGCCATCCGGTCTTGCCAGTCTCCGGTAATGCGCACACCTTCCTCAACAAAGGGATCAACACGGGCTTCCAGTTGCGCGGTTTGCCCGGCGGTTTTTGCGAAAGGCTCGGGCCAGTCCACGTTCAGGCCGGCCAGGTCAGAGGTCATCTCGATGGCGGACGGGCCATTGGTATCCACCCGCATCCGGGCCTGGTAATCCAGTGTGCCATCCAGGCCAAATCCGGTTCCTTCAGCCTGTCCCAGCTGTTGCAGGAAGGACGGCAGGGACAACTGGCCGGCCTGCCGGATGGTCAGGGCTTCGGCACGGCCGGTTTGCTCGAACGACAGGGTAACCGGCTGATCCATAAAGAGGGCATTCACCGGGCCGCCGGAGAAACCCTGTTCGGTGTGGTAGGTCAGGTCGGTGCGGATATCCGTCCAGGCCAGGCCTGGCCCGGGCAGGCGGAAGCCTCCGTTCTCGGTGCGAACCCGGGCCTGTACCTCGGTGTTGGCACCGTCCTGCAGCGGAATCTCAATGTTCAGGCCAAGACGGTACTGGCCGGCAAATTCAGCACTGCTGACGGCCGCCCCGGCCAGCTCACCCAGCGGGCTGTTGGCCATCCACCAGGGCACTACATCGCCCGGCACATCCGAGGTGACATCCACCAGCACCCGGGTCGGCTGTTCGACGGTTGCCGGCACAACCTGTACCAATCCGTCACGGACGTCCAGGCCTCCGGTCCGGGCACGGCTGAGGGTTACCCGGGTGTCGGCATTCTGCACTTCCACCCGGCCCGCGGCGGCTTCCACTTCCGGCCAGCGGTCGTCATAGCGGACCCGGGCATTGTCGAATTCGTACCACATGGAGGATACGAAAGAGCCTTTTGGCGCACCGGAATCGATCCGGCCATGGCCATAGTATTCGCCACCGGTAATGTCGGCTTCGGTAATGCGAGTCGTGAGCCATTCATAGAGCCCTTCATTCACCACTTTTGCGGGCACAAACTCCGCCAGCATTCCGGCCTGGCCATTCTGGACGCCGACCCGAAGGCCCAGATAGTCATCGCCGGCCCGGTCCAGGCGCAGTTCAAAGGCGCCAGTCAGGCGGGTGTTGTCCTGATAGGAAAACTGCAGGTCGTCCGCCCATACCCGGGTAATATTGCCCGCTTTTTCCCAGGCTACGCGGCCGGTCATGGTGTTCAGGGTCCAGCTCCCGGTATACAAACCTGGAAAACCAAGGGTCGCGGGTTCGTTATTATCCAGTTCAACAAAGCCCTGATCCGCCGTCAGCTGTAAGCGGCCATTAAGCCCGGATGCACCCGGTGCGCCCCGCCAGGGTTTTACCCCAAGATCCCGGATTTCCCCGGACAACCGGAAATCCCGGGCCTGCTCCGGTAACTCCAGCAACATGTCGTCCAGGTAACCGGTGGGGCGATAGTGGTCGAGGGCATCATCGGCTACTTGTGGCAATACCGAAAGTGAGCGAACCAGGCGACGTAGCGGCCCCAGGGGCAGCGCATCCGCCACCAGCGCGGAGGCACCAGGCTGGTTCAGCAGGCGCACACTGAACGGTTCCACCTGGTCGCCATCCCATTGCCACTGCAATTGCTGCAGCATCAGGTCACCGCCCCGGCGCCAGCCAAAGCGGGTGCTGATGTCTTCCAGCGGAGCCAGTGACGCCATACCGACACCCAGCTGAAGGTACGGAGTTTCCAGGGTGCCCTGTATCTGCTGCAAGTTGCCGTTTTCAAAGGTCAGCCAGGCCCGGCCGCCCAGATCGAAGCCTTCCACCCGGATGCCGCGCCAGCTCAGGTCATCGATCAGGCCATCAAACAGGCGGCCCGAATCCACATCCACATACAGCTGGCCGGTAAAGTCGCCCCGGAAAAAGCGCTGGCCTACCAGCGCGAAACTGGCCAGCTGGGTGGCCGTGCCGCTTTGCATGGCACGGCCGGAGGCCTGGAACAGCCCACGGGTATACAGCAAATCAAGCCGGGGAATATAGAGATGGCGCAGGTCGTCCTCGTTCTGGCCGATGGCCAGGCTGACCCGGGTAATCCGTACCTCCGGCTCCGATAACCACTGCCCCGCCAGCTTCAGCCACTCCCGGGCCGCCCCTTCATTGAGCGGTTCCAGTTCGGCCATCTGCTCGACCGGGTCCGAGAGCTGGTCTCCGGGAGCCCGAATCAGGGTAAGCGCCAGGCCATCGGCCTCGAAATCCTCGAACACCAGCCGAAGCCGTGATACCGACGCCAGGAAATCCAGCCGCAGGCGCAGGTGTTCCAGCTCGGCAATGGTACGGCCGGAATCGGGGTTGGAGAGGGTCAGGCCGGAGGCGGTCAGGGACGGGTCGAGCCAGTTCCAGCTGGAGGACAGCCGGGTAATATCTACGTCCAGCCCGGTCTGGGCAGATATTTCAGCCGCAATACGGTCGGAAAAGCGGTCGACCTGAGCGGTCAGCTGCCGGCCGATGCCGGCATACAGGGCGAGCAATACCAGAACCACCAGGATCGACCACCAGACCGCGCCTGCAATCAGCTCCAATAGCCGGCCAACCGGGCCGCTTTTTGGCAGCTCCGGCTGATCGGTGTTCTGATCGCGGCTCGACATATGGCAGAGAACTCCCCGGCTGGTTCCGCCGGTCAGGCGTCAGAGCAGAACCACATCGTACTGCTCCTGGCTGTAGAAAGGCTCTACCTGGAAGCGAATGGTCTTACTGATAAAGGTTTCAAGGTCGGCCACGTTGTCGGATTCTTCGTCCAGCAGCCGGTCTACCACTTTCTGGGACGCCATCACGAGGTAGTTTTCCGCCTCGTAGGCCCGGTTGACCCGCAGGATCTCCCGAAAAATTTCATAGCACACCGTTTCGGCCGTTTTCAGGAAACCCCGGCCATCGCAGATCGGACACGGCTCGCACAGCACCTGGCCCAGGCTTTCGGTGGTGCGCTTGCGGGTCATCTCCACCAGGCCCAGCTCCGATACGCCGGTGATCTTGGTCTTGGCGTGGTCCCGCTCGAGCATTTTTTCCAGCATGCGGTGCACCTGGCGCTGGTGCTCCGGGTCTTCCATGTCGATAAAATCGATAATGATGATGCCGCCGAGGTTGCGCAGGCGTAGTTGCCGGCTGATGGCCCGGGCCGCTTCCAGGTTGGTCTTGAAGATGGTTTCTTCAAGGTTCCGGTGGCCGACAAAAGCCCCGGTGTTGATGTCGATGGTGGTCATCGCCTCGGTCTGGTCGATGATCACATAGCCACCGGATTTCAGCTGCACCTTGCGGCTGAGCGCCTTCTGGATTTCATCTTCCACGGAATACAGGTCGAAGATCGGTCGCTCACCGGGGTAGTACTCAACCTTGTCGGCAAACTCGGTAACGAACTCCTGCACAAACTCCATCACCCGCTGGTAGCTCTCGCGGCTGTCGATGCGCACCTTTTCGGTTTGCGGCCGGATCAGGTCCCGGATGGTGCGGATAAACAAGGGCAGGTCCTGGTAAACAACGGCCGGAGCCTGCACCTTGCCGATCCGTTCCTTGATAGACACACTCAGCCGGTGCAGATAGGTCATGTCGGCGATCAACTCTTCCGCCTGGGCAGCTTCTGCCGCTGTGCGGATGATGTAACCGCCCTGCACGTCGCTGTCTTCGGCTGCGGCTTCTTCGATCAGGGTTTTCAGGCGGGCGCGTTCGGTTTCATCTTCAATGCGCTGGGAAATACCGACGTGGCTGACCCCGGGCATAAAGACCAGATAGCGGGACGGGATCGATAACTGGGTGGTCAGCCGAGCGCCCTTGGTGCCAATCGGGTCCTTGGTGACCTGAACCACCAGGGACTGACCTTCGCGCAGCAGGGTGCGGATGTCGGGCACGGTTTTCGGGCCGTCTCCGCTTTCGTCGCTGGGCTGTTGGGTGCAGGCCACATCGGAGGCATGGATAAACGCAGCCCGTTCCAGGCCGATATCCACGAACGCTGCTTCCATGCCCGGTAGAACCCGCACGACCTTACCCTTGTAGATGTTGCCAACGATGCCTTTGCGGCTGGTCCGCTCGATATAGGCTTCCTGCAACATGCCGTTTTCGACCAGTGCCACCCGGGTTTCGACCGGGGTTACGTTGATCAGAATTTCTTCGCTCATGCCTGGTTCTCCTTACTGCGCGGCCAGTTCTGCCAGACCGGACAACCGGCCTGAGCGAGTAATTCGGCGGTTTCCTGTAGTGGCAATCCCACTACGGCACTGTAACTGCCTTTCAGTTCCCTGACAAAAATACCGCCACGGCCCTGAATGCCGTAGCCGCCGGCCTTATCCATCGGCTCGCCACTGGCCACGTAGGCCTGAATTTCCGGCTCGCCCAGGGTACGGAACGTTACTTCGGTGATGCTCACCCGGGACTGGCAATCGCTTCCCCTGGCGAGCGCCACGGCGGTCATGACCTGGTGGGTTTGCCCGGACAAACGGGACAGCATGCTGCAAGCATGGTCATCCGACTCCGGCTTGGCCAGGATCTCGCCGGCCAATACCACGGTGGTGTCTGAGCCCAGCACCAGGTTTTCCGGATGGTCAGCAGCAACCGCCAGGGCCTTTTCCCGGGCCAACCGTTCTACGTAGTGTTGAGGGGATTCGCCGGCCAGCGGGGTTTCGTCGATATCCGCCGGGCAGGCCCGGTGGTTTACGCCAATCTGGCTCAGCAGCTCGGCACGTCGGGGAGAAGCAGATGCCAGGATCAGGCCGGTCATAGGGTTATCCGAGTTTGCGGTTCAGGCTGTCGAGCAGTCCAGACACGAAGGGCCAGGCGACGGCACTGGTCAGCGCCGGCCACAGGTAACTGAAGCCGGGAGTGTCGGCGCCGAACAGCTGTTTAACGAAATGCACCAGCATCTGGTTGATGCCCACTAACAGAAACACCATCAGACACTGCTGGGGCAAGGGATACATGCGCAGGCGGTGATGAACCGTCAGCACCAGGAAGGCAATCAGGGCCATGGCCATGGCGTTGACGCCCAGCGGTGTGGATTCCAGGATATCCAGCAACAGACCCAGGCACCAGGCCATCACGATGCCGAATTGAGCGGGCGCCCGGAAAGTCCAGTAAAAGACGATAAGCCCCAGCCACTCGGGGCGGAACTCGAACCAGCCCACCGGGAACCAGGAAATACTGAGCACCAGCGCCAGCACAACCGTCAGGGCAAACAGGGGGTAGCTGATCACCGACAACATCAGTTCTGCTCCTCCACTTCTCCGAGCGGTACCAGCGGGGCTTCGGCTGGCTCATCCTTATGCTGGAACACCACCAAAACCAGGCGGCTCTGGTTCAGCCGGGCCTTTGGCACGGCGACAATATCCACAAAGGGCTCGCCCGGCTCCTTGGTAATACTGCTGACCTCTGCCACCGGATAGCCCCGGGGGAAACGACCGCCCAGGCCCGAACTCACCAGCATATCGCCTTCGCGGATATCGGCAGTGTCGGGGACATGCACCAGTTCCAGTTCGTCGGTCTCGCCGTTACCCAGCAGAATCGAGCGCAGCCCGTTGCGAACCACTTCCACGGGCACGGCATGGCTGCTGTCCGACACCAGCAATACCCGGGAGGTAAACTGGCTGGTCTGGATCACCTGGCCCAGCAGGCCTTCGGCATCGAGCACCGCCTGCCCCGTGGTTACACCGTCGTTGCTGCCTTTGTTGATGACAACCTCATGGGAGAACGGGTCCGGGGAGACCGCGACCACTTCGCCGACAATCACCCGGTCATCCAGCACTTCGGAGGAGTTCAGCAGGCGGCGCAGTTCGTTGTTTTCAGACGCCAGGGCGGCGTATTTGAGGGCCCGGCGCTCGAGAATGAGCAGGCGGGTTTTGAGTTCTTCGTTTTCCTGCTGCAGGTCGTCGCGGCTGACAAACAGGCCGGAGAACCAGTCGCTGAAGCGGTAGGGCGCGTTGCCCAGCCAGTAAACGGGGCCAAGGCCGGTAGCAATCACGCTGCGCATCGGTGCCAGCTTGTCAAAACGGCCATCGGCAGCGATTAACGCTGCCGATACCAGAATCACAAGCAGAAGTCTGAAGCCGGGAACCGGCCCCTGGACGAAGATGGTCTTAATGGCTTAGCCCTCCCACAGGGTCACCCCTCCTGGGAGAACATTCCGATGCCACCGCGATCAATGACTTCCAGCGCCTTGCCTCCACCACGGGCGACACAGGTGAGCGGGTCTTCGGCGATGATCACCGGCAGACCGGTCTCTTCACTGATGAGCTTGTCCAGGCCACGCAGCAGGGCGCCACCACCGGTCAGCACGATGCCGCGCTCGGCGATATCAGAGGCCAGTTCGGGCGGAGACTGCTCCAGGGCGCTTTTCACGGTCTGGACGATCTGGGCCAGGGATTCCTGCAGGGCATCCAGGATTTCTTCACTGTTCAGGGTGAAGGCCCGGGGCACACCCTCGGCCAGGTTGCGACCGCGAACGTCGATTTCGCGCACTTCCAGGCCTTCGTAGGCGCAGCCGATTTCGTGCTTGATGCGCTCGGCGGTGGAATCACCGATCAGGCTGCCGTAGTTGCGGCGCACGTAGGTGACGATGGCTTCGTCGAATTTGTCGCCGCCGACACGTACGGAATCCGCATAAACGATGCCGTTCAGGGAGATGATGGCGATTTCGGTGGTGCCGCCGCCGATGTCGACAATCATGGAGCCGCTGGCTTCTTCTACCGGCAGGCCGGCACCGATGGCCGCCGCCATGGGCTCTTCAATCAGGAAGACTTCACGGGCACCGGCGCCCAGGGCAGATTCGCGGATGGCTTTGCGTTCTACCTGGGTGGATTTGCTGGGCACGCACACCAGTACACGGGGGCTCGGGGTGATGAAGCTGTTTTCGTGCACTTTGTGGATAAAGTGCTGGAGCATTTTTTCGGTGACTACGAAGTCTGCAATCACGCCGTCTTTCATCGGGCGGATGGCGGTAATGTTGCCCGGGGTACGGCCAAGCATGCGTTTTGCTTCGGCGCCTACGGCGGCAACCATTTTCTGGGATCCGCTGGTGCGGATGGCGACAACGGAGGGTTCGTCCAGTACGATTCCGCGATCACGTACAAAAATCAGTGTGTTGGCGGTGCCCAGGTCGATGGACAGGTCGCTTGAGAACAGGCCTCGGAGTCTTTTGATCAGCATTAGTGTAGTTTCAACCTGAGAGTTGCGGTTGCGGATGTAGAAGAATCCGGCAACTTTAGCAGTGGCGCCATTTTCAGGCAAGGCGCCATCTGTGGCGGGAGCTTACCATTCTCACATTTTTGGGCGTGTTCCGGGGCCAATCTCTGGCGGGATTCTGGTAATATGTTCGGCTTGTTTCAGACAGGTGCAAGGATGCCTTGGGGCAGGGCCTTCCAAAAACCGCTCCTTACGGCACATCCATGTGGCGCTTCTGCTCCGCCATCCATGGCTCCGCAAATTTTTGGAAGGCCCTGCCCCAAGGCATCCCCGGACGGCACAGGCAGCATCAAAACAGCCAGGCTAAACCTCCGGAGATCATTGCATTAAATTGTTTTCACACTCTTCTATTGGAGGCAACGTGAGCATTTCCCGCGAGGACATCGAAAAAGTTGCCGTGCTCGCCCGCATCAAGGTGGACGGCGAGCAGGTTTCGGCTCTGGAGAAAGATCTCGGCAATATCCTGGATCTGGTGGATCAGTTGAGTGCCGCAGATACCGATTCGGTGGAGCCCATGGCGCATCCGCTGGATGCGGTGCAGACGCTGCGGCCGGATGTGGTTACCGAGACCAATCAGCGGGAGGCGTTTCAGGCGATTGCGCCGGCTACCGAGGATGGGTTGTATCTGGTGCCCAGGGTTATTGAGTGATTTGGTCGTCCATCAGAGATTTCGGGATTTATCATGCATAACAAGTCTGTAGCAGAGCTTTCCAAAGAGCTGGAGAGTGGCAGGATTTCGAGTGTGGAGCTGACTCAGCAGTTCCTGGACCGTCTGAAAACGGAAGACGGCAAGTACAACAGCTTTATTACCATCTCCGACGAGCAGGCGCTGGCCGAGGCGAAGGCCGCTGATGAGATGCGGGCTGCCGGTAAGGCCACGGTGTGGACCGGGGTGCCGTTTGCCCATAAGGATATTTTCTGCACCAGTGGCGTTCGCACCAGCTGTGGTTCGAAGATGCTGGATAATTTTGTGCCTCCTTACGACGCCACGGTAACGGCCAATTTCAAGGCGGCCGGTGCGGTGTGTCTGGGCAAGACCAATATGGATGAGTTCGCCATGGGTTCGTCCAACGAGTCCAGTTTTTATGGCGCGGTGACCAATCCCTGGGGGCTGTCCAGCGGTGACAAGCGGGTGCCGGGTGGTTCTTCCGGTGGTTCTGCCGCTGCGGTTGCCGCGAGGCTGGTGCCGGCAGCGACGGGGACGGATACCGGCGGTTCTATTCGCCAGCCAGCGGCGCTGTGTGGCATTACTGGCCTGAAGCCGACTTACGGCCGGGTGTCCCGGTACGGGATGATTGCCTTTGCATCTTCCCTGGATCAGGGCGGGCCGATGGCGCGCACGGCAGAAGACGCGGCGCTGATGATGAATGTGATGGCGGGGCACGATCCGAAGGATTCCACCTGTATCGACCGGGAGGTTCCGGATTACACGGCCACCCTGAACGAGCCGCTTAAGGGCCTGAAGATTGGCTTGCCGAAGGAATACTTCAGCGACCAGCTGGCTCCGGCTATGGAAGAGCAGGTTCGCAATGCCATTCGCGAGTATGAAAAGCTGGGCGCGACGGTGAAGGAAGTGTCGCTGCCGAACGCGAAGCTGGCCATTGCGGCTTATTACGTGATTGCGCCGGCAGAGGCGTCCGCCAACCTGTCCCGGTTTGACGGTGTGCGTTACGGCTACCGGTGTGAAGATCCGAAAGACCTGATGGATATGTACACCCGCACCCGGGCGGAAGGGTTTGGTAACGAGGTGAAGCGCCGGATTCTGGTGGGTTCCTATGCCCTGTCCGCCGGTTACTTTGATGCTTATTACCTGAAAGCCCAGAAGGTTCGGCGTTTGATCCAGCAGGATTTCATCAATGCGTTCAAGGAAGTGGACGTGCTGATGAGCCCGGTGTCGCCAACACCGGCGTTCAAGCTGGGTGAGAAGAACACCGATCCGGTGTCCATGTACCTGGAAGACGTGTTCACCATCGCCATCAACCTGGCAGGCATTCCGGCTATGTCGGTGCCGGCCGGGTTTGTTGACGGCTTGCCGGTGGGGCTGCAGATTATCGGGGACTACTTCTCCGAGGCGCGCCTGCTGAACGCCGCCCATCAGTTCCAACAGGTGACCGACTGGCACCAGCGTGAACCCCAATAAGCCCGGACTAGGAGACGAACACATGCAGTGGGATATCGTGATCGGGCTGGAAATTCACGTTCAGCTCGCCACCCAGACCAAGATTTTCTCCGGCTCCAGCACCGCTTTCGGTGCCGAGCCCAACACCCAGGCCAACGCCGTTGACCTGGCCATGCCCGGTACCCTGCCGGTGCCCAACGAGCAGGCATTCCGCTACGCGGTGATGTTCGGCCTGGCCACCAACGCGGAAATCGGCCGCCGCTCGGTGTTCGAGCGCAAGAACTACTTCTACCCGGACCTGCCCAAGGGCTACCAGACCACCCAGCTGGCCCAGCCCATTGTCGGCCCGGGCTACGTGGACATCGACCTGGCTGACGGCAGTACCAAGCGCGTGCGTATTCACCACGCCCACCTGGAAGAAGACGCCGGTAAGTCTCTGCACGAGGACTATCATGGCATGTCCGGCATCGACCTGAACCGCGCCGGCACACCGCTGATCGAGGTGGTCACCGAGCCGGACATGACCAATGCCGAGGAAGCCGTAGCCTTCGCCAAGAAGCTGCACAGCATCGTCACCTCCCTGGGCATCTGCGATGGTGATATGTCCCAGGGCTCCATGCGCTTTGACGTCAACATTTCCCTGAAACCTAAAGGCTCCGACACCCTGGGCACCCGCACCGAAACCAAGAACCTGAACTCCTTCCGGTTCATGGAACAGGCCATTGCCCACGAAGTAGAGCGGCAGATGGACATCCTGGAAGACGGCGGCAGCATCACCCAGGAAACCCGCCTGTACAACGGCGACCGGGACGAGTCCCGCTCCATGCGCACCAAGGAAGAAGCTAACGACTACCGCTACTTCCCCTGCCCGGACCTGCTGCCGGTGGAAATCGACGACGCCTTCATCGAAGACGCCCGATCTCGCCTGCCGGAACTGCCGGATGCCCGCAAGGCCCGCTTCAAGGAGCAGTACGGCCTGAACGATTATGACGCTGGCATCCTGTCTGCCGATGCCAAACTGGCCGCGTTCTTCGAAGAAACCGCGGAACACGGCAAAGACGCCAAACTGGCCTCCAACTGGATTCAGGGCGAGTTCTCCGCCCGCCTGAACGCGGAAGAAAAGTCCGTAGCCGAAGCCCCGATCACCGGCGCACAGCTCGGTGCCATGGTGACCCGCATCGCCGATAACACATTGTCCTCTGCCGGCGCAAAGAAGGTGTTCGAAGCTCTGTGGACGGGCGAGAACGACGATGTCGACGCCATCATCGAAGCCAAGGGCCTGAAGCAGGTGTCCGACACCGGCGCCCTGGAGTCCATGGTTGATGAGGTGCTGGCCGGCATACCGGATCAGGTGGCTCAATACCAGAACGAGGACGACCCGAAGAAGCGCAAGAAGATGCTTGGCGGCTTCATGGGCCCTCTGATGAAGGCTTCCAAGGGCCAGGGTAATCCCAAGCTGTTTAATGAGATTCTCGTTCGCAAGCTTGGCGGTTGATGGTTCTGGCTAGGTGCCGAGGGGCTGACTCCGGCCCTAGCCTGTTAGATATGAGGAGGGTCGGGTTTGGGGCCCCTTCCCAAAAAACGCTCCTTGCGGCACATCCCTGTGGCGCTTCGCTCCGGCCATCCATGGCCTCCGAGATTTTTGGGAAGGGGCCCCAAACCCACCCGTTCAAACTATCGGGGCATAGGCTGTAAAAAAACTGCGCCCAGGATACTTACTTTTTCGGCCGAACCTCTCCATCACATTCTTCCAAACAGCCCGCCCTTCTATTTTTCGATTTTCTTGAGCCTATTACTCCGCGTGCCTGAAGGCCTTGGCGGGAGGTGCCTCCCAAAAATTTGCGGAGCCATGGATGGCGGAGCAGAAGCGCCACAGGGATGTGCCGTAAGGAGCGGTTTTTGGGAGGCACCTCCCGCCAAGGCCCACCACCGAAGTCGACAGGCTAGGGCCGAAACTAAGATCCCAAACGGCGAAACAGCCGCTCGAATTGGGCGATGTTTTGCTGGATGTAATCGATGAACGCCTGCATGGCCGGCGTCGGGTGCCGGGCCAGGGGGTAGACCACGCACCAACTGCGGCGCAGGGGGAAGCCGGTGATGTTGAGGGCCTGCAGGGAACCCAGGGCCAGCTCTGAAAGCACGCTGAGCTTTGGCACCACCGCCACACCCAGTCCGGCCAGGACTGCGTGCTTCACTGCATCGTTGGAACCTAGTTCCATGGTTGGCTCCATCTTCAGGCGGTGTTGCTGGCAATAGACCTCCAGCGCCAGGCGGCTGCCGGAGCCGGTTTCCCGGGTTAGCAGCTGGCTGTTGAGGAAGTCCTGAGGTGCTACAACCTCCTGCTCCAGCAGCGGATGGCCGGCCGGGACGATGGGTATGAGTTCGTTGTCGAGAAACGGCAGCGAGGTCAGCGGACGGTCCGGCGGCACCATGCCCATGATCACCAGGTCGTCGCTGTTGTCGTTCAGGCGCTGCAGTGCGGTGGCACGGTTGACCACGGCCACCGAGACGTTGACCTGAGGGTTCAGTTGCAGGAATGAGCGCAGCAGGTAGGGCACCACGTATTGCGCGGTGCTGACGGCCACCAGTTTCAGATCTCCCGCTACCCTGCCCTCCAACGCCGCCAGGCGGTTCTGCATGTCGGCCAGTTCCTGGAACACGGAGCGCACGCAGGCGGCCATTTCTTCGCCTGCCGCGGTGCAATACAGTTTTCGACCCACGTATTCGAACATGGGCATGCCCAGGGCCTGCTCCAGGTGGCGTACCTGGCTGCTGACGGCGGGCTGGGTCAGGCCCAGCAGGTCGCCGGCTTTGCTGTAGCTTTTCAGGTCGTAGACCGCTTTGAACACTTGCAGCTGCCGGAAGGTCAGGCGGTTGGCGAGTTTCTGGATACTCAGGGGCATGGGCGTTCCCGAATCAGTCTATTCATAAGATATTAGTTATACATAAGCGAAATAATATCAATTTTTCGTGATCCGTCATCCCCGTTACTCTTTTCCCACCTTCATTCGGGACGACGAGACGAGGAATCGCCCATGTTGAAGCCCACGCTTAAAAAAGTTCTGATCGCCAACCGTGGCGAGATTGCGGTGCGTATTGTCCGCGCCTGCGCCGAGATGGGCATCCGCTCGGTGGCGATTTATACCGAGCCGGATCGCTACGGCCTGCACGTGAAGCGCGCCGACGAAGCCTATTCACTGGGAGAAGACCCGCTGGCCGGCTACCTGGACCCGGCGCGGATTGTGAACCTGGCGCTGGAGACCGGCTGCGACGCCATCCATCCCGGCTACGGCTTTCTGTCGGAGAATGCCCGCTTTGCCCAGCTGTGCGAGCAGCACGGAGTTACCTTTATCGGCCCCAGGTCGGACGTTATCCACAAGATGGGCGACAAAACCCAGGCCCGGGACAGTATGCGGGCGGCCGGTGTGCCCATCACCCCGGGTTCCGAGGGCAACCTGGCGGACCTGGATCACGCGCTGAAGCTGGCCAACGAGATCGGCTACCCAGTGATGCTAAAAGCCACCTCCGGTGGTGGTGGCCGGGGCATTCGCCGGTGTGATTCTCCCGAAGAGCTGAAAACCCAGTACCCGCGGGTAATTTCCGAGGCCACCAAGGCTTTCGGTTCGGCCGAGGTGTTCATGGAAAAATGCATTGTGAACCCGCGCCATATCGAGGTGCAGGTGCTGGCTGACAGCCACGGCAATGCGATTCACCTGTTCGAGCGGGACTGCTCCATTCAGCGCCGTAACCAGAAGCTGATCGAGATTGCCCCCAGCCCTCAGCTTACCCCGGAACAGCGCCAGTACATCGGCGGCCTGGCGGTAAAGGCGGCGAAAGCGGTGGGTTACGAGAACGCCGGTACGGTGGAGTTTCTGCTTACCGGCAACGAAGTCTACTTTATGGAGATGAACACCCGGGTGCAGGTGGAGCACACCATTACCGAAGCCATCACCGGGGTGGACATTGTCCGCGAGCAGCTGCGGATCGCCGCCGGCGAACCTTTGAGCTACCGGCAGGAGGACATTTCCTACCGGGGCTATGCCCTGCAGTTCCGGATCAATGCGGAAGACCCGAAGAACGACTTTCTGCCCAGCTTCGGCCGCATTACCCATTATTACGCACCGGGCGGCCCCGGCGTGCGGGTGGATACGGCCATCTATACCGGCTATGAAATTCCGCCCTACTACGACTCCATGTGCCTGAAGCTGGTGGTCTGGGCCCTGACCTGGGACGAGGTGATTGCCCGGGGCAAGCGGGCGCTGGATGACATGCGCCTGCACGGCATTACCACCACCGCCAACTATTACCAGCAGATCCTGGACCATCCGGATTTCCGGGCCGGGGTGTTCGATACCAGCTTTGTGCCGAGCCACCCGGAGTTGCTGAACTATTCCGCCAAACGTCATCCCAGTGAAATTGCCCTGGCCATTGCCGCCACGATCGCAGCCCACGCCGGCTGGTAATCCGCAGGAGGATTTAACATGAGTAAAGCAAAGAAGATTGAAGTGACCGACGTTATCCTTCGTGACGCGCACCAGTCCCTGATTGCTACCCGCATGCGCACCGAAGACATGCTACCGATCTGCGACAAGCTGGACCAGGTGGGTTACTGGTCGCTGGAAGTCTGGGGCGGCGCCACTTTTGATGCCTGCGTGCGTTTTCTGAAGGAAGACCCGTGGGAGCGCCTGCGCCAGCTACGCCAGGCCCTGCCCAACACCCGCCTGCAGATGCTTCTGCGGGGCCAGAACCTGCTGGGTTACCGGCATTACGCCGATGACGTGGTGGAAGCCTTTGTGCAGAAAGCCGCCGACAACGGTATTGATGTATTCCGGGTGTTCGACGCCCTGAACGATCTGCGCAACCTGGAAACCGCCATGAAAGCGGTGAAAAAAGTCGGCAAGCATGCCCAGGGCACCATTTGCTACACCACCAGCCCGGTGCACACTCCTGAGCTGTTTGTTCAGCAGGCCCTGGAACTTAAAGCCATGGGTGCAGATTCCATCGCCATCAAGGATATGGCCGGCCTGCTCACCCCCTATGCCACCTTTGAGCTGGTGAAAGCCATCAAATCCGCCGTCGACCTGCCGCTGGTGATTCACAGCCATGCCACCGCAGGCCTCGCCGCCATGTGCCAGTTGAAAGCCATCGAAGCCGGTGCTGACCGGATTGATACCGCCATCTCTTCCTTTGCCAACGGCACCAGCCACCCGGCGACAGAATCCCAGGTGGCCGCCCTGAAAGGCACCGACTACGACACCGGGCTGGACCTGGAACTGCTGAGCGAGATTGCCGATTACTTCCGGGAAGTTCGCAAGAAGTACCATCAGTTCGAGAGCGAATTTACCCGGGAAGATGTGTCGGTACAGATCAACCAGGTGCCGGGCGGCATGATGTCCAACCTGGCCAACCAGTTGAAGGAACAGAACGCCCTGGACAAAATCCGGGACGTGTTCAGCGAGATTCCCCGGGTGCGGGCGGATCTGGGCTACCCTCCTCTGGTAACCCCCACGTCCCAGATTGTAGGCACCCAGGCGGTATACAACGTTCTGGCCGGGCAGCGTTACAAGACCATCACCAACGAGGTAAAGCGCTACCTGCAAGGCGGCTACGGCCATCCGCCGGCTGAGGTGAATGCGGATATCCAGAAGAAAGCCATCGGCAATGAAAGCGTAAACGAAGGCCGGCCGGCAGACCTGCTGAGCCCGGAGCTGAACAAATTGCGAGAAGACATTGGTAGTCTGGCCACCTGCGAGGAGGATGTGCTCACATACGCCATGTTCCCGGACCTCGGCCGGGAGTTCCTGCAGCAGCGCAAAGACGGCACCCTCAAGCCGGAAGAACTGCTGCCGGCCGAGCACAAGGGCCGTGACCGAATGGGCACTTCTGTGGCCACCGAATTCCGCATTGACGTGCACGGGGAAACCTACGAAGTCGCCGTTACCGGCGTGGGCGCATCCGGCCCCGGCAAGCGCAAGCTGTACCTGTCGCTGGACGGCATGCCCCAGGAAGTGGTGTTCGAGTCGCTGAATGAATACGAGGCAGCAGCCGGCGGCAGCGGCCGCAAGCAGGCCACGGATCCGGGCCATATCACCACCACCATGCCCGGCAATGTGGTGGATGTACTGGTCAAGGAAGGCGATACTGTCGCCGCTGGCCAGGCGGTGATGATCACCGAAGCCATGAAAATGGAAACCGAAATTCACACCAGCGTGGACGGCACCGTGCAGGCGGTTTACGTCACCAAGGGCGACCGGGTTACTCCGGGCGAAGTATTAATCGAGATTGCCTGACCGGCAGGAGGAAACACTATGGACCACATTGTTCGCGGCGTACTGGATTTTCGCAAGAACGTTTACCCGGAGCACAAAGACCTGTTTGGCGCCCTGGCCGACAGTCAGAGCCCGGATGTTCTGTTCTTCACCTGTTCCGATTCACGCATCGACCCGAACATGGTCACCGGCTCCAACCCCGGTGACCTGTTCATCTGCCGTAATGCCGGCAACGTGATCCCGCCCCACAGCAACGAGACCGGAGGCATGACCGCTTCCATCGAATATGCTGTGGCGGTGCTCGGCGTGCGACACATCATCGTCTGCGGCCACACCGACTGCGGTGCCATCAAAGGTGCACTGGATATCCCGGCCCTTAAGGGCCTGCCCCACGTAAAAGAGTGGCTGGGGCATTGCCGCTCGGCCATGGAGATTGTGCGGGAGCGCCACGGTATTGACGGCGATACTGCGCTGGACCCGAAATTCCTGAACGAGGCCATTGAGGAAAATGTGCTGCAGCAGGTTCAGCACCTGCGCACGCACCCTGTGGTGGCGGCCAAGCTGGCTACCGGAAAGATCGAGATTCACGGCTGGGTGTACGATATCAAGTCCGGCAACATTCGTTGCTGCGGGCGGGATAGCATCGAGTTCAAGAATTTCGATGACTATTATGCGGAGACGATTGCTCGGGTTGCTGAGGCCTGACGTCTTTGTGTGGTGTTTGGGCGGGGTGGGGATACCTTCCCTCCGGGAAAAAAGAACTCGCTTCGCTCAGACATCTTTTTTTCCTGCGGGAAGGCATCCCCACCCCACCCTTTCAGACCTTGGCCTCACACGCCAAGACCCCGCCCCTTATTCCGATCAGGCCAGTACGGCCCAGAGGTCGTGCTCGTCGGCGTGCTCCACTACGGCCCGGACAATCTGGCCTGGCTGCAGGTTGGTCTCGCCATTGAGGTAGACCATGCCGTCGATTTCCGGGGCGTCGGCCTTGGAGCGGCCGATGGCGCCTTCTTCGTCTACTTCGTCAATCAGCACATCAATGGTCTTGCCGATCTTTGCCTGCAGGCGCGCGGCTGAGATTTCTGCCTGTTTGGCCATAAAACGGGCCAGGCGTTCTTGCTTCACTTCTTCCGGCACGGCACCTTCCAGCTCATTGGCTTTTGCGCCTTCTACCGGGCTGTAGGTGAAGGCACCCACGCGGTCGAGCTGGGCTTCGTCCAGCCAGTCGAGCAGGTACTGGAAGTCTTCTTCGGTTTCACCGGGGAAGCCGACAATGAAGGTGGAACGAATGGTCAGTTCCGGGCAGATCTCCCGCCACTTCTTGATGCGCTCCAGGGTTTTGCTGTCGTGGGCGGGGCGTTTCATGGCTTTGAGCACTTTCGGGCTGGCGTGCTGGAACGGGATATCCAGGTACGGCAGGATCTTGCCTTCGGCCATCAGCGGGATGATGTCATCCACGTGGGGGTACGGATACACATAGTGCAGGCGCACCCAGACACCCATATCACCCAGCGCTTCACACAGGGACTGCATCTTGGTTTTCAGGGGCCGGCCCTGCCAGAATCCGGTGCGGTATTTGATATCCACGCCGTAGGCGGAGGTGTCCTGGGAGATCACCAGCAGTTCCTTCACGCCGGCATCCACCAGGCGCTTGGCTTCGTCCATGACATCACCAATGGGACGGCTGACGAGTTTGCCGCGCATGTCCGGGATGATGCAGAAGGTGCAGCTGTGGTTGCAGCCTTCGGAAATCTTCAGGTAGGCATAGTGGCGCGGGGTCAGCTTTATGCCCTGGGGCGGCACCAGGTCCACAAAGGGGTCATGGTCTTTATTCGGGGGCACAAACTGGTGCACTGCGCCCACCACTTCTTCATAGGCCTGGGGGCCGGAAACCGCCAGTACGCCCGGGTGGGTTTCGCGGATTTTGTCTGCTTCCACGCCCATGCAGCCGGTTACGATGACCTTGCCGTTCTCGCTGATGGCCTCGCCGATGGCGTCCAGGGATTCCTGCTTGGCGGCGTCGATAAAGCCGCAGGTGTTTACCACCACGATGTCGGCGTCGTTGTAGGTGGGCACCACGTCGTACCCGTCCAGGCGCAGCTGGGTAAGAATGCGCTCGGAATCAACCAGTGCCTTCGGGCAACCCAGGCTGATAAAGCCGACTTTTCCGCCCTTGGCGGTGTTTTCTGTTTTCTCGGTCATAACGGTTCTGCAGGAATCCCGGGGCAATGCCCCTGATGAATGTAGGCGGCGATTTTACCTCAGCAGAATTGCAACTGCAGCACTATCCTGCTACCGGTCGTGGGTGGATAATACGGATCACCGCAGACCATTCTGTGAACCATGGTTCAGATTTAATTCATAAATTTGCAATAATATGCTTCAATACCCTTGCTGGTCATAATTTGAACAACTACACTCTCTCAGCAATCAAACACCTGTTCGGAAGCCATCTATGGGAAAGGCAACACATCTGGAAACTGCATTCGCCAGAAGGGTTCGGGTCAAGCCCATCGCTGCAAGGCACAACCTGCGCAACCAGCAACGGGTGGATGTGTCTGCCGACATATTGATTGAACGAGCGGACGGCAGCCGTCTTGACTGCAAAATTGCCAACCTTTCCCGCTCCGGTGTGATGATATCCTGCTCACAGGACACTGCCCGGACACTGCTACCCGGCCTTATCCCGCCGGCTCCCGGCCAGTCGCTGGAAGTAACCACCCGTTTCAGCGTGCCGGTATTACCCACCCAACCGGTTGCCGTGGTAGCCGAAGGCAATATCGTACACATGCGCCGCGTTGCCAGGGACGAGTTTCATCTGGGCATCCGTTTCTGCGAATTTGAAGGCAACGGCTTTGATTATGTAGACCGTTACGTGGCCAAGCTGCTGGCAGGAAGCTGACCGGCATACCCGCCGGACTGCCCGCGAGTCGCTATATTTTTAGAACAAGAAGTTCTTGTTGCCCATCTTCTTATTCCATATTGCCCTCTGATATAGTCGGTTTTCTGAGTTAAAGCCCTTACTGGCCTTTGCGGCAACGGAAAACCATGACCACATACAACCTCACCCATCTCAAGCAGCTGGAAGCGGAAAGCATCCACATCATCCGGGAAGTGGCGGCCGAGTTCGACAACCCGGTAATGCTGTATTCCATCGGCAAGGATTCCGCCGTGATGCTGCACCTGGCCCTCAAAGCCTTCTACCCGGGCAAGCCCCCCTTTCCCCTGATGCACGTAGACACCACCTGGAAATTCCGGGAGATGATCGAATTCCGTGACAAGCAGGTGAGCCGTTACGGGCTGGATCTGATCGTGCACACCAACGAAGAAGGCGTGAAGCAAGGCATAGGGCCGTTCACCCACGGCAGCGCCAAGCACACCGACATGATGAAAACCCAGGCCCTGAAACAGGCTCTGAACAAGTACAAGTTTGATGCCGCCTTCGGTGGCGCGCGCCGGGATGAAGAGAAATCCCGGGCCAAGGAGCGGGTGTATTCGTTCCGGGATGAACACCACCGCTGGGATCCAAAAAACCAGCGCCCGGAGCTTTGGAATATCTACAACGGCAAGGTCAACAAGGGCGAAAGCATTCGCGTGTTCCCGCTGTCGAACTGGACCGAGCTGGATATCTGGCAATACATCTACCTGGAAAACATCGACATAGTGCCCCTGTATTTCGCCGCCGAGCGCCCGGTGGTGGAGCGCGACGGCACCCTGATTATGGTGGACGACGACCGCATGCCACTGAAAGAAGGCGAAAATCCGGTGATGAAATCGGTGCGGTTCCGGACCCTGGGCTGCTACCCCCTGACCGGCGCCATTGAATCCGGGGCCAACACGCTGCCGGAAATTATCCAGGAAATGCTGCTGGCCACCAGCTCCGAACGGCAAGGCCGGGTAATCGACCACGATTCCGCCGGCTCCATGGAACAGAAAAAGCGGGAAGGGTACTTCTGAGATGTCACACCAGTCTGAACTGATCGCCGACGATATTCTGGCGTACCTGAAACAACACGAAAACAAAGAGCTGCTGCGCCTGCTCACCTGCGGCAGCGTGGATGACGGCAAAAGCACCCTGATTGGCCGCCTGCTGCACGACACCAAAATGATCTACGAAGATCACATGGCCAGCCTGAAAACGGACAGTGCCAAGATGGGCACCACCGGTGAAAAACTGGACCTGGCCCTGCTGGTCGACGGCCTGCAGGCCGAGCGTGAACAGGGCATCACCATTGACGTGGCCTACCGCTACTTCAGCACCGACAAGCGCAAGTTCATCATTGCCGACACCCCGGGCCACGAGCAGTACACCCGCAACATGGCCACCGGCGCCTCCACCGCGCAACTGGCGATCCTGATGATCGACGCCCGCCACGGCGTAATGACCCAGACCCGCCGGCACTCGTTCATCGCCTCGCTTCTGGGCATTCGCCACATTGTGGTGGCGGTGAACAAGATGGACCTGGTGGACTTCAGCGAACAGCGCTTCAATGAAATCCGCGACGAATACCTGGCCTTTGCCACCAAACTCGGCCTGAAGGATGTCCGCTTTGTGCCGATTTCCGCCCTGGACGGCGACAACGTGGTGAACAAGAGTGAGAACACGCCCTGGTTCACCGGCCAGCCTTTGATGGAAATCCTCGAAACCGTGGAGGTCTCCCGGGACAAAAACCTGGAACACTTCCGCTTCCCGGTGCAGTACGTCACCCGCCCCAACCTCAATTTCCGGGGTTTCTGCGGTACCGTCGCCTCCGGCGTGATCCGCCCGGGCGAAACCGTGATGGCCCTGCCCTCACGGCGCACCAGCAAAGTGAAGGAAATCGTCACCTTCGACGGCAACCTGAGCGAAGCCTACATCGACCAGGCCGTGACCCTGACCCTGGAAGACGAAATCGACATCAGCCGTGGCGACATGCTGGTGAAAGCGGACGATGAGCCGGAAGTTCACAACCGCTTTAACGCCAACATTGTCTGGATGACCGATGCGCCGCTGGAAACCGGCCGCCTGTACGACATCAAGCTCGGGCCCACGTTTACCTCCGGCACGGTGAAAAAGATTCACCACCAGACCGATGTAAACACCCTGGAACAGAACCCGAACCCAAGCCAGCTTCAGCTCAACGAAATCGGCCTGTGCGAACTGACCCTGAACCAGCCCATCGCGTTCGACGCCTACCAGCGCAACCACGCCACCGGCAGCTTCATCGTCATCGACCGCCTAACCAACGTAACTGTCGGCGCCGGCATGATCGCGGGCCTGGCCGATGGGCTGGAATCGCTTGATCCGGTTACCCCGAAAGAACGCGAACGCCGCCTGGCCCAGAAACCGGCCATCATCGCCTGCACCGGCAAACAGGCCCCACAACTGGCCCTGGCCGTGGAGCGCGCTTTGTTTGACCAGGGCAAGACGGCGGTGGTGGTATCCGAAGAAAACACCGGCGACGCCGACGAACGCCGGCGCGTGGCCCAGCTGCTGACCTCCCATGGCCTGGTGGCTGTGGCGGTAAACCTGGGCACTGACATTGCCAATGCCAGCGTTTCTGCTGATTCGGAGACCGATATTCCAGCTGCGGTTGCGGGGCTCTTGCAGGACCTGGCTCGGAGTCAGCGGGTTTAAGCTCTTGATTCCCCATCCTTGGCGGGCGGGCTGCCGGGGTGGGGGATGGTTTTCTTTGGAAAAACAACTCGCTTCGCTCAGACATCTTTTTCCGGCAGAAAACCATCCCCCACCCCGACGCCGGCAGAGATTTTTAGGGGGTTCTGTAATCCAACTGTTTGTTGGTGGTTGCCACTTTTTGGCCTGCACAGTATCCTGTACAGTACAGCATTCTGTACAGGGCATATTTTATGGACGCTATAAGCTATACCGTTGCAAGAAGTAATCTGGCGAAAACCATGGAGCAGGTTTGTGAAGACCACTCACCGGTGATTATTACCCGGAGCAAGGCCCAGTCTGTGGTGATGATTTCGCTGGAGGATTACGAAGCACTGCAGGAAACCGCCTATCTGCTACGGGCACCCAAAAACGCCCGCCGATTGCTGGAATCCGTCGCTGAACTGGAACAAGGCGGCGGCCAGGAAAAGGATCTTCTTGAATGAAACTCATCTTCTCCGAGCACGCCTGGGAAGACTATTTGTACTGGCAGAGCACTGACAAAAAGGTCGTTAGTCGCATCAACAAACTTATCAAGGCGACCATGCGAGAGCCCTTCGAAGGCATCGGCAAGCCGGAGCCACTAAAGCACAACCTCGCCGGTTACTGGTCACGCCGGATTAACGAAGAAGACCGCATGGTCTACAAAGTCACCGAAGACGCCCTACTCATCGCCCAGCTCCGATATCACTACTGACAGCAAACACCCCCTTATCCTCAGCAGTTCCAGAAAAAGCCGACTTCACTCAAATGGTCTGCCGGTCGTGGGGTGGTGGTTTATTTTTCTGCCGGAAAAAGATGTCTGAGCGAAGCGAGTTGTTTTTCCAAAGAAAAATAAACCACCACCCCGCGACCCGCCCCCACAACTCGAAAGCTACAATGAATCCCACGCCGATACATGGCAAAATCCCCGCCCACCAAGATTAACCACAGGAGCTGAATAACATGGCCATCAAACACCTGCGCACTGCCTTCGCCAGCCAGTACCAGCCGGGCCAGCCCGCCCGCCTTGTTGCCGGCGAGGCCCTGCAGGAGCCCGGTGGCGATTACGAAGCCCTGCACAAGCAGATGAAGCGCCTGTTCAACAGCAAACCCGGCAAGAAATACGGCCGCTTCTCGGACGACATCGGCGAATGCCCCTTCAGCGCCTGGCTTAAAGACTATCTGGAAGACAAACAAACCTTCACCGCCATGACCGACCGCCTGTTCGGCCAGTGGCAGGAACTGCTCAACGGCAGCCAGGAAGAGTTTGATGGCCACCTGATGGTGGTTCACGACGCCCTGGCCGATTCCGAAGTGGTTTACCTGTTCATCCTCGAAACCGACGGCGCCATGCGTTTTGACGGCAGCCAGAAACTGGATGCCACGGACGTGCTGAGCCTGTCGCGCCTGAACCTCGCCGTGCGAATTGAGCTGGACGAATGGCGTAATGAAAACACCAGCGACAACTACATGACCGTCGTCCACGCCCGCGGCACCGGCGACCCCGGCGAATTGTTCCTGCGCCTGTGCGCGTTCACCAACAGCGTGGATGTGGAAAAGGAAACCATGACTTTCCTGGACGCAGTGGAAGCCTTCGCCAAGTCCAGCGAACCGGAAAAGGCCGGGGAAGTCCGCGCCAAGGCCTACGAATTCTGCAAAGACCAGCACGCCCTCGGCGAGCCGGTGGCCATCGAGGCGCTGTCCAATTATCTGGACGAAAGCCAGCCTGAGCGCTTCAAGGAATTTGCCAGCAAGAACTCAGAAATGCCCGAAACCGGCGTGCTGCACCCGGACCACCGCAAGGTCAAAAAGCTGGTGCGCATTGCCGGCTCTGGTGGGGGCATGAGCGTGTCGTTCTCATCTGACCTGGTGAACCAGGCGGTCTACTACGACCGTGACAAAGACGCCCTGACCATTACCCGCCTGCCCAAGGCTTTGCGGGAGCAGTTGCAGCGGTACCTGGAGGCTCGCGAGGACTGAGTTGTGCTTTCCTAGCCTGCTGGTTTTGGGGGCGGGTCGCGGGGTGGGTGAAGCTTTTTTCTTTGGAAAAACAACTTGCTTCGCTCAGACATCTTTTTCCGGCAGAAAAAAGCTTCACCCACCCCGCACCGGCATTGCTCCATACTGACCGCTTAGGTTTCGGATTCTATGGGGAACACTACGACGATGGTCAGTCTGATCGGGAAAGTCTATGCTTGTCTCCATGGTTGGATAATGGCGGAGTTAACAAGGGGGGCGTCACTGTGAGGTTAACGGCTGAAGAGGTACTTGTTATCAAAGCCTCTGTCAGGGAGATTTTTGGCCCGGGCGCCAGAGTGGCCCTGTTTGGGTCGCGCGCCGATGACACAGCCAGAGGGGGCGACATCGACCTGCTGGTCACTATCGACGAAGTAGCAGACCACCCTGCCTGGGATGTAGCCAGACTTCAGGCCAAAATCATCAAACAGCTAGGCGACCGAAAGATTGACATTCTATTGGATGCCCCAAATCTTGAGCGAGCCGTAATTCACCAAATTGCCCGGGCACAAGGAATTGCTCTGTGAAGGTATCACCAGAAATGCAGGAAAGGCTCAAATTTTTGGGTATACGGATTTAATGGTTGATGGGGCACCTTCACTCCATCAATCTGATACCACCCTCAGATGGTTGATAGATCGACTCCGTAGTTGAGTTCCTCTGCGAAGTCCGGCAGTCCGTAACCGATGGTTTTCTTGTAGAAAGGAGAGACCTTCGCAGTCGGTGCCTTCTTCTTGTGCTTCGTGGTGTAGAGCATTCGTGCCCGCATCACCTCGAAGGAGTAACCGCGCCCTTCACGGTTCTTGTCCTTGGCCAGTCGGTTGATGGACTCCGTGTAAGCGTTGGTGACGGGCATGTCCGTCT